>CAZFXX010000021.1:0-20196 GCA_964522985.1 uncultured Desulfobacteraceae bacterium | reverse complement strand
TCGAAAAATATGTTCAGGAAAAACTGGGCCGTAAAATATTTTCCCTTGAAGGGGACGCTATGGAAGCGGTCGTGGGGCGACTGCTTCGGAAAAAGGGCGCCGGTCTTGCCGTTGCGGAGAGCTGCACCGGTGGTTTGATTGCCCATCGGCTGACAGAAATTTCCGGGAGTTCCGACTATTTTCTGTTTTCCGGGGTGACCTATTCCAATGCCGCCAAGATAAAGGTGCTGGGTGTGTCGGAAAGCACGCTGAAAAAATATGGGGCCGTGCATGAAGAAATCGCTGCACAAATGGCTGTGGGTGCACAAAAGATCAGTGGCGCAACATACGCACTGGCCACAACCGGAATAGCAGGACCTGGCGGCGGCACTCAGGAGAAACCGGTTGGCACCGTGTGTATCGGCCTTTCAACACCTGAAAAAGTAATAACGGGAAAGTATCATTTCCCATTTGGTCAGCGCTGGATGAACAAAAGTATATTTGCCATGAAGGCCCTGGATTTGCTGCGACGAGAGCTTTTAAAAACCCGGCAATAGGGCTGATGACAGGGGCGTTCGATTAAATGGGCAATTTTTTACCCGGCTGCATGGATCCGTGAATCCATTGTCCGGAGTGCGGGTATTTTGATCGAAGGGTGATTTGGTATAATGACAATACTGATGATTGTTGCGGTTTTGGTGATGTTTTACCTGGTGTTGACGCTTGTGGCTGCCTATCTGGTGCAAAAATTCCCCCGCACACCGGTACAGGATCCGCCCGACTGGGGCAGGATCATCGATACCAAGATACCTGCCGTGGATGGCGGCTTCCTTGAGGTCTGGCGCATCGACCCCAAAGGATCCTGCAAAGGAATCGTGACTCTGGTTCATGGGTGGGGGCGTAACCGAGACCGGATGGTTAACCGTGCCCGAATCTTAAGCAAATGGGGTTTTGCCACGGTTATCCACAGTGCCAGAGATCATGGCAACTCCTCTTCGTGCCGGTTTGTAAATGCCGTAACCTTTGCCGAGGATATCGAATCCGTGCTTGGATGGGTGGGGCAGCCGGTAATCCTGTACGGACATTCGGCTGGCGCTGCTGCCGCCGCCATTGTTGCCGGCCGCAATGCCGGGGCCATTCAGTTACTGATTCTGGAGGGTTGTTATGCAAATACACGGGAGGCCCTGCTCAGCCTTTATCGGTGGGTGAATCCTTTTTTTGGTGTGGTTTTCGGTCCCATGATTCTGTTCTGGTTGGCACTGTTTTACAGGACTGACCTGGATACACTCAGCCCTGCGTGTCTGGCGCCCCGGATCAAGATGCCGGTGATGTTGATTCATGGTGAAAAAGACAGTCGGTTTCCCCTTGGATTTGCCGAAAAATTACAGAAAAGTTTTAAGCAGGATCAGGCCACGCTTTATATTGCGGTGGGCGCAGGACACAGTGATTCAAGTCGCACAGACGGCTATGAAACGGCATTGCAGGACTTTTTGAAACAACATTTTGATGCGGGAGAAACCTGCTGAGCTGGGCCTAATTTTCAGGCGTTTATTTATACACGTTTTGTATTTTGTGGCAAGAAATCAATTGGCATGCTGCCTCTGTCTTGAATATTTTCGATTCAACGATGCGTGGTGTTTCATGAAGGATGCAAAGCGTGTGGGTCATTTATCGACCAGGCCGGATTTAAAGTTTGGATGTTTTAATACGACAGTATAAATTGGAAAAGCAGATGAACCTAAAAAAAGGACAGCAGCTTGAAGTCGTTGTCGACGATATCGCATTTGGCGGTCGCGGACTGGTCAAGGTGGACGGTCTTGCCGTGTTTGTGGACCAGGCGGTTCCAGGGGATCGGGCTGAAATACGGATTGTTAAGAAAAAGAAGAATTTTGCCGAGGCCAGGGTGAACCGGATCATTGATCCATCCCCTTTTCGAATAACGCCGCCATGCCGATATGCCGGGTATTGCGGTGGCTGCAAGTGGCAGTTTCTCGATTACCCAAAACAACTTGAATATAAGCAAAAACATGTGGCCGAATCAATCGTGCATATCGGATTGCTTAAAAACATAACGGTGCATGACGTCATTCCGTCGCCGAATATTTTTAAATATCGCAACAAGATGGAATTTTCCTGCTCTGACCGCCGCTGGCTCATGCCCGATGAGATGGATAAAGAAGACACGGACATCAGTTTTGCCCTGGGACTGCACGTGCCGGGTACCTATCAAAAGGTTCTGGACACGGAAAACTGTTTTTTATTTCCAGACCTTGGCAATGCCATTCTTGAAGATGTCAGGCAATATATGAAGCAATCGGGTATGCCGGTTTACGGCCTGCGCAGCCACGAGGGATTCTGGCGGTTTTTGATGCTCAGGCATTCGGCGGCCCATGACCAATGGATGGTGAATATCGTCACCGCCGCAGAAAAGATGGAAGCGGTTAAGCCCCTGGCCGATAAGCTGATGGAAAAATATCCGCAGATTGTTTCTATCGTCAATAATATTTCCGCCCGAAAAGCCAGCATTGCCGTTGGCGAATTTGAAATCCTGCTGGCAGGCGAGGCGTGTTTGAGAGATAAAATCAATGCTTTTGAATTTGAAATATCCGCCAACTCCTTTTTTCAAACCAATACCCTGGGGGCGGAGCGACTTTACCAGACGGTGATAGACTACGCAGGACTTACCGGCAGTGAGACGGTCACTGATCTGTACAGCGGTACCGGAACCATTGCCATTTGTCTTGCGAGTAGCGCCGGAAAGGTCATGGGTATTGAAATTGTGGACAGTGCCGTGGCAGATGCCGAAAAGAACTGTGCTTTGAACAAGGTGTCCAACTGTCGTTTTATTTCGGGCGATATCAAGGATTGCCTGTGCAAGATTACGGATGTGCCGGATGTCATGATTATTGACCCGCCCCGAGTGGGGATGCACAAGGATGTGGTAAAGCAGGTTCTGGATATGGCACCGTCGAAAATGGTTTATGTATCATGCAACCCGGCGACACTGGCCCGGGACCTTAACATGATCAAGGATCAGTACCGGGTGCTGGAGGTGCAGCCGGTGGATATGTTTCCTCATACCTTTCACATCGAGTCGGTGGTCAGGCTGGAAAGGATATAGGCGATGAAAATAGAGATGGTCCCCATCGGCTATGTGCGCACCGATGCACAGGATCTACCGCGGCACTGGAGCCTGTCGGATGTAGAGGGCAGCCTGGTGATCGATAAAAAATATATTGCCGGAATAAAGGACATTAAGCCGGGAGAGCGCATTGTCGTGTTGTTTAATTTTCACAAGAGTCCCGGGTATACCCCAGGGTGTCTGAACCAGGCCTCTGGGCATCACGGCAGGCCAATGGGCGTGTTCAGCATCTGCTCGCCGTGGCGGCCGAATCCCTTAGGGCTTTCCGTGCTGGAGGTGATCTCGGTGAAGCAAAATGTGATTTTTGTAAAAGGGCTGGATATGCTGGACAAAACCCCGATTCTGGATATCAAACCCCATATTGAAGTTAAGCATGATTGCCCGAGCTACAGGGCAGGGGATTAAAAAACAGGCACCGTCGGATTTATCTCTATCAACCATTACCCTCTCTGAGATATTGTACGGGATAGAAAAATCCCCTGTTAAAAAAAAAGAGCGACGATTGAAACTGAAACAGAATAAAAAAAGCCCTTTCCGATCCGGTAGCTTCTGTCAAAGGGGGGGGGGGGTATTGATTGATGGCAGCGGCGGAATGGGTGGATAAGTTGAACATAAACCGAATATTTCCCGGACCCGGGAACCGCATCTGGCGGCCACCACCCCTTCGGATGTGCTGGAAGCCGCCATTGCGCGTTGCCGGGAAGTCGGGGTGTGAAGGGCATTTTCTTGTGCTGCTATATTTTGAAACTTTCGGAAATGCCTGCAAACTGTTTTCGTAATTTGGGTTTTTCGATTTTACCGGTGGGATTTCGGGGCACGTTGTCGAAAATGATTTTACGCGGTCTTTTGTAGCTCCGTTATGAGCATTCTATATCCCTTTACTATTTTCAACCAACTCAGGTTCAAGTGTATCCGGATTTAAAAAAACGGGCAGGAAAAAATTATAAATTTTCAATTACCTGTGCTGTTTTCTCAGTATCATCCGACATAAAAATCATCATGGTCGTATCTTTTTCCGGCTGTGGGCTGTGTGTAAGCATACATATATTCTACATTAATACCGGTATTGTTCAGCAGCAATAAAAGTTTGTGCATTTCATGGGGCGTGGTTTTCAGCTCAACGGCATTTACAAGGGCTATGCTTGAGGCAAATCCTTTATTTTCCAGGGCTTTAACTGCTTTTTGAGGGTCATCGACAAGCATCCGGAGCACGCCGAAGTCCGTGGTGTCCGTGACGATCATGGATTTGATATAGATTCCGGCCTCTGATAGAACATCGGTAACTCTTGCAAGACGTCCTGCCTTATTTTCTATGAAGACTGAAATCTGCTCGATTTCCATAGGATTTCCCCTTTCCCGGGTGGGATAGATGCGCATATAAATCTATCCGACAATGTTGAACTAAAACATCAATCGATAAATAGTTTATCAAAAACCACACAGGTATGCGAGAAATATTTTGTACATGCAAAAAAACCTGTTTTGCATCGGAAATAATATGTGACCACATCCTTGAGCAAGGTCTGTGGATATCGGTCTATACTGGGCATTGCCACGCATTTTTTTGCAGACCCTTGTCCGGCGGATGCTTGACATTTCCGGGCCGGATTCTTATATTTTTTATATAAATATCTCATAGCTATTCAAGATTGTTGAAAATCTTTTCTGTTTGCTTTTTCATCGGATCTCTTTTTAGACTTTATCGTAAAAACACCTCCTCTTTTGTGTTGATGCATCTCTATTATTTTACTGATAGATCTTGATCCTTGCAATATGCCATTTTTTTCTAACCGGGAAACAGGCTTGGAGTCTGTTTTGTAGTTATTGTCGCAAAGGAGGGAATTATGACAGAATTTAAGAAATTTATGGTTCCGGTTGACGGTTCCGATTCTTCCATGCGTGCTGCTGAATATTGCGTGGAACTGATCCGGCACATCAGTGGTGAGGTCCTGCTCCTTCACAGTCACAGACCATTTTCGGCCTTGCTGGGGGAGCCTTATCTGCAGATGGCTATCAATAAAGTCGCTAAAAAATCGAATCAATTGCTTGAACCGTACCGGGAATTGTTCATCAAAAATGGGATAAAATTTGAGGAGTTAATCCTGCAGGGTTCTCCGGGAGATGTTATCTCAAAAACCGCCGGTCTTGAAAAATGCGATATGATTATCATGGGAACAAAAGGCCGATCAAGGCTGGAGGGGCTTGTCATCGGCAGTGTTGCCCACAGGGTTCTGCGCTCAGCCCCCTGCCCGGTCCTTGTAACGCGATGACTTTGTTGTTGATCCTATCTTTTGTAAAAAAATGTAAGCGTAGGTGGGCGGCAGGACAATTGATTTGACTTATTTTTCCATCCAAGCCGCCTAAAAGTGTTAATGTCTGATTCTTCGTCACTGAATGTTTTATTTTGTCCTGAAAAACCTGGTTCTTTGGGCCAGGATTCTTTATTCTATATTCTTGGCAATTTCACGGATATCGTCCAGGTAACTGGTGCTTAGATTTTCAAACATGGAAATGCATTTTTTTAAAAGATCGTCTTTTTCGCTGTTACTGGGTTCACGATTGTTGACGATACAGAAGCTGACCTTGTTGGTGTAATATGACGAAAGAATATTCGATGCGATGTTCATCATTGAAAGCTGTTTTTCTTCCATTTTGAGTCTCCCTGGTTAATGGATTCAAGTAAATACCTAATTAATAAATTTTTAAGCAAAAAACATACCAAACGCAGGGGCATGGCAAGAAAAAGTCTAACATCCCGATAATATGGATAAAAGGTATGATATCTAGTGTGTACAGAATTCAAGGCAGCAAAATGGTTCTGTCGACTATTTTTACAGGTTGTTAAATGACGTGCATCGCCAGCGGTTATTTTTATGGGAAGGGCATCTATAAATATCTGAGTACCTTGAATATTGGCGCTGTCTATGTAAATGTTTTTATTCCAACACCGGGCTATGCCAGGGTGATCTTAAAAGGGTTTCTTGTTCAGGCACTCATTCAAAACCGGCCCCTTTAAGGCCGGATTCTTATTTGACTTACACAGGAATAGTCAAAAACCGGCATCTCAAGAGTTTAAATAAAACCCGCGGCGAATGGTAAAAAAAATGAGGCATCCCCCTAATATGAAATAGATGCCTGACAAGCAGCACAAGGCCGAAAACGATTGTAACTCCCGGGACAAAAAATTTAAAAGAGAAAAAGTTTTTTTGTTTCATGCAAATGCTGCTTTGGGTATTAAAATTCCCGTGATCGGCACATTTTGGCATCGGCCGCAAGCATGATCTGGAAGGCGGGCGGAAAACTGTACGGGGAATAGGCGCTGTCACTATGCACCCAAGGCCTTCAGATTTTATTTTTTTTCAGCGCCAGTTCAAGAAGTTTATCTGCAGGGATATGGCAGAAGATTTTATGGCCGTTTTTCAGTTTCTGGAATTTGGGCGCTTTCTCTTCGCAGATCTTCCCGTTTTCCGGCAGAACCTTACGTCTGGGACAACGGGTGTGAAAATAGCACCCTGACGGTTGATTGCTGGCACTGGGGACATCTCCGGAGAGCCCAATGGATTGTTTTTTGGCTTTGGGGTCCGGTATGGGGACGGCCGATAACAACGCTTCGGTGTATGGGTGATAAGGCGGTGGATAAATGGATGCCACCGGACCAAATTCAACTATCTGACCCAGGTACATGACGGCGACAAAATCAGAGATGAACTTGACGACGCTCAAATCATGGGCAATGAAAATCATGGTTGAACCCAGTTCTTCCTTGATTTCGTTGATCAGATTCAAAACAGCTGCCTGTACGGAGACATCAAGTGCGGAAACCGGCTCGTCATAGATTACCATGGAGGGTCGGCTTGCAAGGGCTCTCGCGATGCCGACTCTTTGTTTTTCGCCCCCGGACAACTGCCGCGGATACCGGCCGTAATAATAAGCTGCAAGCTTTACCGACCTGAGTAGTCTCTCAACCTCTTCTCTTTCCTTACCCCTTGAAACCGTTTTGAATTTTTTAATCGGTCTGGCGATCTGCTTTCCAATGCAGTACGAGGGGTTCAGGGTGGAATCCGGATTTTGAAATACCATCTGGAGCTCCCGGATCAGGGACAGGTCTCTTTTTTTGACCGGCATGTCAATGTCAAGCCCCATAAGCTGTGCCTTTCCACCGGTCAATTCTTCAAGGCCGATAATGCCTTTCACCAGAGTACTTTTCCCGCATCCCGACTCCCCGACAATACCAATGGTGCTGCCCTTGACCACTTTAAGCGAGATGTCATCCACGGCCTTGATATATTTTTTTTCAGCCAGGCCTAAGATATTTTTCAAAGACCGGTTGTGGCTTTTATAAAAGACTTTCATGTGATCCACTGTGAGCAGATTTTCCAGGGAAGTCAATTCGTGGTCATCCTCGGGAACATGGATGAGCTTTTTTTTTCGTCCTCTGGCATACTCGTTCCACGGTGTTTTGATGGTCTCTCTGCCGAGAAAACATCTGGACCGGTGATCCTCGGAAATATTCACAAGTTCCGGATGGGCAATGGTGCAGTTTTTTACCAGGCTTTTATCTTTCAGGTTTTTTCCTTCGATACGCCAGTCACACCGGGGCGCAAAAATACAGGCGGTAGAGGACCGCTCCGCCGGATGGGGCACACGTCCCCGGATTGACCAGAGCCGGTTGTTGGACAGGTCATCTCTTATGCGCGGCACACAGCACAAAAGCCCCCTGGTATACGGATGGGCAGGGTTTGTAAACATCTCCTCAATGGGTCCTTCTTCCACCATCTCACCGGCATACATGACACATAGTCTGTCACTCACCTTTGCCACAACCCCCAGGTTATGGGTGATAAAGATGATGCCGGTGTTAAAATCATTTTTTAAATCTTCGACCAGATCAAGGACAGCCGCTTCAACAGTGACATCCAGAGCCGTTGTGGGCTCATCCATGATCAGAAGGGACGGGTTGTTGAGAAGGGCCATGGCAATGATGACCCGCTGCTGCTGTCCACCGGATATCATATGGGGATACCGTTTCAAGACATTTGCCGGATCCGGCATATAAACCCGTTTCAGCATGGCAATGCATCTGTCCCGGGCCTCGTTATGGGAAATGTTCTGATGGGCCGTAAGAACCTCGGTAAGTTGCGTGCCGATGGTAAGGGACGGGTTCAGCGCCTGCATGGGGTCCTGGTAAACCATGGAAATATTGTTCCCGCGGATTTTGCGAAGCTCATCTTTTGGCGTGCCCACCATCTCCCGGCCCATGAACTTGATACTGCCGTCAACCACTTTTCCATTGGTGCCCAGAAAATCCAGGATACCAAAGGCAATGGTGCTTTTCCCACATCCGGATTCCCCTACCACCCCAATGGTTTCTCCCTGGTGGACGGTAAAATTAACACCCCTGACCGCTGGAACATCCCTTTTTCGGGTTTGATAGGAAATGGCCAGATCCCTGACGTCCAATACCGGTACGGATTCAGCGTTTTCAGCTTGTTTCATATATACGCTTTCTCTTTACGACGGTGGGCCCGATCATACACAGGACCAGCGTCGCTGAGATATTTATTGGTAACGCATGGACTCTTCTCGAATACCATCTGCCAGTAGATTTAAGCCCACCACCAGTGATGCGATGGCAATGGCAGGCCACAACGCCGCCCATGGACTGCCGGTCAAAATAAATGCACGTCCCTTGGCAACCATGCTTCCCCAGTCCGGCGATGGCGGCGGCATGCCCAATCCCAGGAAACCCAGGGTTCCCATGGCAAATATGGCATATCCAACCCGCAGCATGGCATCAATGATGATCGGGCCTCTGGTATTGGGCAGGATTTCGACAAACATGATCACCCATGCGCTTTCTCCCCGGGTTTCTGCTGCACGAATATACTCTCTGGTTTTGATGTCCAGGGTCAGGCTTCGAACCAGACGGGCAATCCCGGGTACACCGACAATGGCAATGGCAATTACTACATTAACGGCGGATGCGCCGATGGCCGCCACAATAATCAGATAGAGAAGAATTACCGGTATGGCCATCATGGCATCTAAAAGTCGCATCACAATTTCGTCAATCCATCCGCCTTTATATCCCCCAATCAGCCCCAGAACCGCCCCGATAAACAAAGAGACCAGAACCCCCCAGATCGCCGTACCGCCCGGAAGCATAAAATGTTCCGTAACCGGCAGTACCACCAGCACGACCCGGGCACCGTATATCAATCTTGCCCACAAATCCCTTCCCAGTTCATCGGTGCCTAGAACATGCTCGGCGCAAGGTCCATGGTTGGGTGCTTTCCAGTCCTGTTCAGTTGGCGTATATTTTGTCATATAAGGCGCAAATACGGCCACGATTACCCAAAACATGACAATGATAAGCCCCACCATGGCGGTTTTTGAACTGAATAGAATCGATAGCGCTTCTTTTACACGATTGGGTTTTTGTTTTGCCGTATTGTTTTCAATAATTGCCGTATCAGGCATACCGTATCCTCGGATTTAAAAATGTATAGATAATATCCGCCACAAGCTGGGTTCCCACAGCAACCGTCACCATGATCATGGCACCGGCCTCCAGCGCATTGAAATCTTTATACAGGGCGGAGTCCAGCAGGTAAGCCCCAAGTCCGGGATATCCGAAAACCACTTCTACAATGACAATGCCCCCTAATAGCCAGTTGACATGGAGCATGATCACGGTGATGGGGGCAATCAGGGCATTTCTGACCGCATGCTTGAACACCACCTGTTTAAAGGGCAGGCCTTTTAAAAATGCGGTCCTGATGTAGGGGGTTTTCATCACCTCCACCATGGATGCCCGGGTAATTCTCAAAACATATCCGAGTTCGATCAGGGTCAGGGTAAGAACAGGCAGAATCAGCATCATTGGTTTTTCCCAGGGCGCAGCATTCCCGAGTACGGCCGCGCCGGGCAGCCATCCAAGCCACACGGAAAAAATCAGGATGAGAAAAATACCCGTGGCAAACTCGGGTATTACGGAAAACATCATGCCGCCGATGGATAAAAATCGGTCCTTGAAAGAACCCTCTTTCAGCCCTGCAATGGCCCCCAGCAGCAGCGCAAGCGGCATCACAACAACAAACGCGGTCATGGCAAGTACCACAGAATTCCTCAGGCGGGTAAAAAGACTCCTGCTGACAGGACGTCCGGTACGAAAAGAGATACCGGGGTCTCCCCGGACAAACCCTTTTTTTAAAGGGATGTATTCTCTGGGACCGCCCGAGGATTTCATCCAGCCTTTGCCGATGATAAAGGACCAGACTTTTTGGCTCTCCCCTTTAACCCACCGGACGGCATGATTCTGACGGTCAATGCCCCAGAATTCCTGCTTGCCGCCGTCAATGTTTTTCCAGCGGACATTGTCCTTGTACTCTTTTGTTGATCCGTCAGGCATCCGGTTGATGGCGACAAGGTCATCCCCGTCCACTTTCCAGCGCAAAAGGGTTTTGTCCTCCTTAACCGCCCACCATTCCTCAAATCCTGCTTTCGTGTTGATTTTTTCAAGCGGTATACTGATTTTTTTGCCGGCGATCCAGTCATTTCCGGCCACCCAGTACATGTACCGGATATGCATCGGTTTATCCAGACCGTTCTGGCTCAGGAAAGAGGCTTCCTGTTCAGGCGTTATAAAAGCCCCCAGTACATTTTTGGCAATGTTGCCCGGGGAGGATTCTGCAATAACAAACACCGCCACGGAGACCAGAATCATGGTTAACAACAATAGCAGAAAACGTCTGAGAATAAAAATAATCATAAAAACCCTGTGTCCTTCGGTTGCTGACCGCCCGTATGGCATGAAAACCATGCGGGCGGTGAAATTACAGATTTTTATTTATGCATCCACCCAGACATCATCCAGTTTAAAATAAAGACTTGGGTGCGATTTGACGTTGTGGAGTCTTTTGGTGGCAATGGTCCAGACATTGATCCAGAATGCATTGGCAATGGATCCCCTGTCCTGCTGAATTTTTTCCAGCTTACAGAAAATTTTACGCCGTTTTTCAACATCAAGGGTACCATTGGCCTCTACCAGCAGCCTGGAGAACTCCTCGTCGCTCCATCGGGTCTCGTTCCATGCTACGGGCTTGCCTTTTTCATCGTTAACATACGCCAGGTTCAATACCATGGTGCCCAGGGGCCGGTGGGCCCAGGTGGTGATTCCCAGGTCAACCTCGGTCCATTTTTCCCAGTACTGGCTGTTGGGCATGGTCTGGATGTTGATTCTGAATCCGGCCGATTTGGCATCTTCTTTAAGGATCTCAGCATAACGGACAATTTCCTGCCAGCCGCTGCCAACGGCCAGATTTACATCAACACCATTAGGATAGCCGGCTTCGGCAAGCAGCTGTTTGGCCCGGGCAGGATCATATTTCGGGGTATCAATGGGGCAGTATTCAGGATGTTTGGGGCTGACATGCATATCCTGGCCCAGAAGGCCCTGTCCAAAATACGCCAATCCAAGAATTTTTTCCCTGTTCTGACACAGTTTCAATGCCTGGCGAACCCGGTTGTCGGACCAGGGTTTCATGTCCGCCCGCATGCGAAGGATTCGTGTCTGGTTGGTGGTGGATGGATAGATATTGACCCGTTTGTCATTTTTCAAAGCAAGGTAGGCCTCAGCGCCTGCGTTGTCTGAAAAATCGATCATGTCGATATCTCCGGATTTAATGGCGGCAATCATGGCGGCCATTTCAGTACCCATATCCAGAAATTCAATTCTGTCCAGATAGGGCAGGGCATTTCCGGCACTGTCTTTCTTCCAGTATCCATCCCTTCGTTTCAAGACGCACTGTTCCCCCTCAACATATTTTTCTAAAAGGTAGGGCCCGGTACCGTGGGGGGCCTTGATCAGGTCACCTTCAAAGGTACGGTGGTTCAGGATCATTGCAGGATAATGAAACAGATGCTCGGGCACGGCAATTTCAGCGGTCTTCAGATGAAGTTTGATCTGATGGCCGGACACCTTTTCAATATTGTTGGCATCCAGATATCCCCCGATCATGCCTTTCATGGAAGAGCCCACATCTTTGTTCAGCCATTGCTTAAATGTAAAGAGTACATCATCTGCCGTGAAATCATCCCCATTATTGAATTTAATCCCTTTTCTTAAATTCAACGTCCAGGTTTTCAAATCACCACTGGCCTCCCAGTTTTTCAACAGATACGGGTGGGTGACATTGTCGCCATCGGTATATGTCAGGTATTCAACCACCTGACGCAGCATATTGGTTGGTGAGATCCATGAAAACTGTGCCGGATGCGTCACTTTCTGGACCGGCGCAGCAATTTTAATGACACCTCCTTTTTTGATTGCAGTGGCCATGGCCCTGCCTGGAAAGGTCATTCCCGCCATCTGGGTAGCCGTGAATGCCGAAACCCCTAACAGGGTTGACATACGGATAAATTCCCTTCGGGTCATTTTCCCTTTTTCCATGTCGCTTTTAAGATCTTTTACCGCTGGATGAATTTTGTTACTCATGTTTCCCTCCTTATTTGGTTATCGTTAACTTAAACCATATGTTTCATCATACTCCAGGTGTGCCGTTTGAGGTGTTTGCTTTTGGTGCAAAAAGGATTGCGTGTTTCAGGCCCGTCAGAAGGATTAATATTATTGCTGGAGTTTATTATAACCGGGACAATGAAAGCGGCATCATAATTATTGATAGTCAATTATTTTATTTCCAATGACAATAATATATTTAATATATTCATATTTGCTGTTTAGCACAAGGATTATCTTTTTTTATATTTGGCAAGGACTTCCCTTTCGCCTTCTTTTTTTAAACGGTCCAGTTCCGACAGGACCTTATCGTTCAGCGGTTCCGGTGTGTGCGTTTCCGTGATCATCCTGACTTCTTCTTTTACCCGGTCTTCCATTGACGGTTTGCCGGCATTATTCCAGGCATCAATATCCTGGCGATTTAGAAGGTTGGATGTCCACAGTTCTTTTTTAAAATGATCCATGGTATGCTGCTGCATCAGGAAATTGCTGCCGGGTCCCACATCTTCTATGATCTGTCTTGCAATGGTTTCTTTGGTTACCGTGATTCCCTCTACAAACCGCTTTGTCATACCAATGACTTCGTTGCCCATTACCAGTTGCTCAAGGGAGCAGGCCATGCCCGCAGCCATATACCCGACATCATGGATCAGGTTCAGGCCGGAAAGCCCGTGGCTCAATATTGAAAAGGCGCTTTCAATGCCGGCCTGGGCATCTAAGCTTTTTGAATCCGTTGCACCGGCAAGTCCCCAGGTGGGCAGATTAAAGGAACGGGCCACCTCTGCCTGGGCGGCAAGGGCCAGGTTGTTCTCCGGTGCACCCATTGCCATGAGGGCTGTCCTCATATCAAGGATGCCGACATTACCGCTCATGGCAACCGGGCATCCTTTTTTTCGCAACTGGGCAATGGTGATGTGGATAAGCGATTCTGCCGTGATCTGGGTGATCAGACCTGCCAGGGTGACCGGTCCCGTAGCGCCTGCCTGGACGGTTGAGCCGGGCAACTGAGGCATAAACCAGTCCGCTGCCACAAAAATACGCTCAATGACCTCATCCGGGAAAAAAAGCGGTGCAATGGCTTCCGGGTAGGCGATAATAAACGGTTTCCGACTCAAGTTTTCCCGTCCTCCGGCAACCACGGCAGCCATCTCGTATACATACTCACATCCAAGGGCCGTGTACCCGATAAAAACAGCCGGTTTTGTCGTGTTGGAAACAAGGGCTTGGAATTCATGGACTTCTGCGGCATCCCCCGGCACATCCTGGGCGGTTCCCATGGGCATGACAAAATCAATCCCATCCAGGTAATCGGCTACTTGTGCACCCATTTCGATGTCCCTGATACAGGTCTCCCTGATTTCACCGGTAAATGCATCCCTTGTATATGGACTGGCGGTGGATGTGCCGTAATGACTTTTTTTCCCTTCCACTTCCAGTGCCCGTTTTCCGTTTCTGTCATAAATGGTCCAGCCTTTGGGCGTCGTGACCAGGCATTCCTCAACAATATGCCGTGGGATTTTGATATGACCGTCCTTGATCCATGCACCCGCTTGTTTCATCATTTTATGAACTTCTTTGTGGCCGCATTTAAATCCGACACGTTCAATAATATCAAAAGCGGCCTGTCTTATTTCCCATATCTGATCCTCTGCTAAGATCTTCATGCCAACAGATCGGGCTTGAATATTTGAAGACTGAATCAATTTTTTTACCTCCCGTATGATAAAATTCGTTTTTTTATGCCGATTCAAAAGGGATTGTTTTCTTCCCCTCCCATGGCGTTATAATACGCTTTTAATATGGTTGCAAAAGTTTGTCGGTTTAGCCCATTTGGGATCGTACCCTTATTTTTTGCCGATATTCAGCACTGTCCGGCAAAAATGGATACTTTTTTTGATGGTTTCCAGCTCGAGGCGTAAGGCAGTCGCTTTGTCTTCCAGGCTTATTCCCATCTCCGTTTCAATATTGATTCTGTGGGCAGGTGATTTGCTTTTAATAATGTCATATGCTTTTTTCATATCAATATCCCCATCCCCAACGGCCGCGCCGCTGACCCTGAAGCCGTCACGGCAGAACTCAACACGATCATCCCGGAAATGGTTTGTAAATGCAACCGGGGCAAGATTGTTTATTGCGTTCATTGGATCTTCGGTAACATGCCAGGCATTCATGGTATCGATGCATGCACCGACAAACGGATGGTCCACCTCTTTGAGTACCCATAGAATTTCTTCTGAAAAGCTGTCACAATGATTTTCAAGGGCAAGCCGTATTCCATATGTTTTTGCCATGGGCGCCGCTATTTTCAGACGATTTGCCGTCTCCTTCAGATAGGGCATCACCTTTGGATGAAACCGACTGCCGGCCCTTGGGCGGGGCCGGGGCAGATCCATGCTGACCTTGACCACATCGGCGCCGATGGCCTGGGCGGTTTCCAGCCCTTCTTTGAGATCATGCTGAATGCCGATGCCCAGAGAACCCAGATCAAGGGACATATTATACTCTAGGTAAAGGTTTTTTTCTTTTGCCGACGCACCCACTTCCCTGAGAAAGGCAGAATCCAGGTTTTCCAGGACACCGTCATCCAGATGGAATCCGTCCAGCCCCAGTTCAATTCCAAGATCAAACAGCTGGAAAGTACTCAGTTGTCTTTCCCAGGGCAGTGTAAACCCTGCCCAGGCCTGACCGATGCCATGCAGGTATAAACTATAGGTATGCAATCCCAGCAGCATATTTTTTTTCTTATTTTTGTGCATAAAGTTTAAAAAATTCTTTTATGAAATTTTATTTGTTTATGAGTTTACTTGATTTTGAAACCCAATCCATAAATTCTTGCAGGTTTCCATTGAACGGGGATTTTTATGCATTTTGAAATCGGTCAATCACGGTGTTAATGGCCTTTTCTTTCTCCTTATCGATGGCGGCAGGTTTATGGTGGTCAAGGATGCCGTTGAGTTTTTCCCGTGCACGATCCAGAAGGCTTGTCCGGCCCTCTGTTACCCACTGCTCATGTCCCTTTCGGTAAAACAGGTCCGGCCGCCATTGAACATTTCTCAAATGTCTAAGGGTATGGGCCTGGGTCAAAAACTGGCCCTCTTTGGTGCCTGCCGGGATCACGTCCAGGGCAAGGGTGTCGTCATTGACGGGAATGCCTTTTTGCATGCGCCGGATCTGGTCGACCATTTCATTCACGATGACAATCATATCAAGGCTGCCGGTAAGACCGAAATCCAGATATCCCACATCATGGTTCAGGTTTGATCCGGCAAAAACCGACATAAACGCCTCCAGGCCCGCTTCATAGGAGGCCTGCATATCAGGGATCTGGGCATCACTGGTACCCCCGTATCCCCAGTTGGGTATATCAAAAAAGTTGCTCATCTCCACCATGCCCATGTAGCACATGAGGTATTCCGGCGCATTATAGGAGCACTGGCTCGAGGCCATATCCAGCACCGCAGCCCCGACACCCATGAGAAACGGCGCGCCTTCAGCGGCCAGTTGGTGAATCACCATACCGAAAAAAGACTCTGCAATACCCTGCACCAGGTGGCCGGCAATGGTCATGGGTGCCGTTGATCCGGCGATGGGCGCCGGTGAATAGATGACCGGAGAGCCGGTTTCAGCGCAGAAAATGAGTTTGTCCAGACTGGTAAAGGGATGCTTCAGCGGGCTGATCGGCTCTGCATACTGAATCCAGTAAGGCTTTTCACGGTAGGCTTTTTCACCACCGCGCAGGATCTTGGAAATTTCCCACATGGCTTTGAGGTCGGGCATCCCTTCCGCCGTGGTCACGATAGGCTTGGTGCAGTTTTCAGCCATGGCCTGGAAGCTTTTGAGGTAGGAGATGGAAGGGTCCAGTTCATTTGGGTGGGCAAATGACATGATAAAGTCAATATTGGGCAGGGCATCACAAACCCTCGCTGCTGTCTTGATGTCTTCAAGGGAGGTGTGATGCCGTTTCATATGTTCGGATTCCACCGACCACATCAGGTCGGACCCCGTACCAAAATATGCCCGCCGTCCGCCAAGATCCATGGCAGGGTTGCCTTCACGATCATACATAGCCACGTTTTTGGGAACTGTTTTCATGGCCTGCTCAACCCTTGTCGTGGGAATTGTCACCCGGTTATCATCTGTTATTTTGCAGCCCGCATTTTTTAACAGTGTTATAGCGCCTTCATGCATGACGTGCATGCCGGTTTCTTCTATAAGCTGAAGCGCGGACTCATATATCTTCTGCTTATCTTCATCACTTAAAAATGTTAATTTCGGTTCATATCCAATTTCAAAATTCGGCATATTATTTTCCTTTCTTTATATTCTTGTGTTTACTCAATCCGCATTTTTTTACGGATCTATTGTTATGCAGGTAATAGGGCTGTTGCATCCTGCATCTGCGCCGCTGCGGGCAGGCCGGTTTCATCCCACCCCATGGCCTTATAAAATTCGTGGACCATCCCTTGGAATTTTTTTCTGTCCAGATGGTGTTTTCCACTACCAAAAAACATTTCGGGCAGATTATCATCTTCCGGTTTCATCCCCTGATTGATATTGATCATCCGTTCCAGGTGGGCCACCCTTTTCCCGATATTCAAAAGGTCTTTGGCACTCAATTCCCAACCGGTAAGGGCCGATGTCAAAAGAGCTTCCGGTACAAGGTCAAAGGTACCGATCATGGAAAGGGCCGGGACTTTACATATTCCCAGACTGTCGATAATTATGTTCACCAGCACGGCCCGGTGAACCAGTCGGCCTTTGCCTTCATAGGATGTTGGATCAAGCGCTTTCTCAGTGCCCAATTCAGTTTTGGCCTTTGCCGGGGTCCACCGATGCTCAAGGGAGGCATACACATTGTTGTAATCCCCGCCTCTGCTGGAAACGGCATAACCGAGGGCCGAGCCCAGAAGTGCGGCCGGGTGATAGGCAGTAAGCTCCAGGCCCTTGACGTGAGCTGCAAAGGGAATGGTTTTTTCGCCAAAGGTTTCTGCTGCATGTCGAACGCCCATTGCCAAAAGGCCGCCAAGGCCTTCCATTTTCGCCATCTGGAGAATCAAGGTTTCCATGGTCTCGCTGTTGCCCCATGTGAGGTCCAGGCCTTTTGCCCAGGGCTCAGGCAGTAAATTACGCTCAAACAGATCCATGACAAAGGCAATGCCGGTGCTGGCAGAGGTTGAATCCAGACCAAGGCTTGTACACAGATTGTCCAGATAAACAACGGCCTGGGCATCATCCAGCCCGCACTTTGGGCCCAGGTTGAGCATGGGCTCAAATTCGGGACGATATGTCTTACTGTTTTTCAAACGTCCCTCTGCAAATTTAAGAACCGCCTTGCATTTAATGGGGCAGTTGGTACACCCCCGTGAACCTGAAAAGGCGGTATTGAGTTGTCGGCCATCAAGGGCCCCACTGCCTTCAAAGCGGGTATCCTGGTAGTTTCGTGTGCTGAGCAGCCCCTTGTCGCTGGCCCATTGTACATAGCCGGCCCCACCCAGCTTTGAATATATTTCAAAGTCAGGCGATTTCAGTATTTGCTGAAAATATGTTTTTGCAGCCTTGTTCCCGGTTTTTTGAAAATGGGACGGTTGTTTCCGTAAAGGCTTTTTCACCACCAGTGCCTTTAGACGTTTGCTTCCCATCACGGCACCCAGACCTGTTCTTCCGGCCGCATGATCCTGATCGGTCACGATAGAGGCGTAGCGTGTTAAATTTTCCCCTGCAGGACCGATGGTAAGGGATTCGATTTGATCCGATCGGGCCATTTCACAAAGATGCCGATGGGTCGCATGGGTATTCAGTCCCCAGAGGGGGGCGGCATCTTTGATTGTTACGCCCTTTTCATCGATTTCAATATAGACCGGATCTTTGGCACAACCTGTGACGATCACGCCGTCATATCCGCAGCGTTTGATCCGGGCGGCAAAATGTCCACCGATATTTGAACTGCCCAGCTGATTGGTCAGTGGACTGACGGCGTTGATGTGCAGCCGTGATGAAGATGGCGCAGAAGACCCCACCAGAAGACCGGCGGAAAAAATAAGGGGATTTTCAGGTGAAAGGGGGTCTGTCCTGCCATGAAGATGCTGATAGAGCAGCGCTACATTTATGGCCCTGCCGAAAAGCCAGTTACGGATATCGTCTTCATCGATATATTGGATATCAACCGTTTTTAAAGTCAGGTCAACATGAATTACAGCTCCAAATGGTTTTTTCATTGCCCCCCCAGCTCCCTGATCCTGACAATTTTAGCTTTATCCATCCTTATTTCCGGATGGATATTATCTTGTATACAGGCCAATGCCTGTCAAGCTAGATGGTTTTTTTCGGGGCTATCCGCCCCTTTCAATTCCTGTTGCTAGTTTTGAGCATGAACCGGTTTGCCCACCTTGTCAAGACTGAAAACAGCCTGATCCAGGAGAGGCTCGTGTCGCTGACAAAAAATGGAACAATTTGGCACATCAACTGATTCAATGGATTATATTTTAATGAAATAACGAACCGTTAGGCCTCAAGGAAGAGCCGGTTTCTTATCCGAAATCATATTTTTGGTGCAACAGCTCTCGTGTTTTCGGATTGATTTGAAGGCGACTCAGGTTTTTTTTTGATGCCCACCGTGCATCGATGGCGTCATCTCCCGGCTTAATTTGTCCATCTTTATATTCACAATCAAGGTCTACAATATAGTAGTGAAATCGAACATTGCCGGTTTCATCGTGCTCAATGACTTCAAATACATAAACCGATTTGCCGGCTTTGATTCGAATGCCTGTTTCTTCAAGGATTTCTCTTTCGGCTGCCTGTTTAAGCGTTTCTCCTAATTCAACACTTCCCCCAGGGATGGCCCACATCCCTTTTGCCGGGGCTTTACCCCTTTTAACCAGAAGAACCTGCTGATCCTTAAACACGATGGCGCCTACTGCAAGGGTGGGGCGATCGGGGTAGTCGCTTTTTTTCATCTTTGACATAAATATCTCCATGGTATCTTATCGGTTTTGAAAAAACGCTTGGTTTGTGTTGGTTAAAAGGGCGTTTTGAGATTCAGGGCCTGGTTTTAATTAAGAGCATTACTGCAAAGGAAATATTCAAACATCATCCGAAGGTCAAGAAATTGCTTTGGGGCGGCAAATTCTGGACGAACGGATTCTATCTCAACACCGTCGGTGAATATGGCAATGACACCATCATCAAAAAGTATGTCAAAGATCAAGTAAAGACCTATAAACAGATATATCGCAGACAGCTGAAATTATTTGAAGACTTCGTATAGCAATGATACTTCAAAGCTCTGCTGCGGGGTAGTTCATATTATCCTTGCTATATCCTTTTCCTATGATACAAAATACAAACATCATTTCTTATTAATCCATTTGAAAGGCGGGGCTTTTTATGGGTGGTTTTTTCAGCGTTGTTTCTAAAGAAGATTGCGTCACTGACCTGTTCTATGGAACCGACTACCATAGCCACTTGGGAACCAAAAGAGGCGGGATGGCGGTTTATAATAATCAGGGGTTCTCAAGGGCAATCCATAATATCGAAAACAATTATTTTCGCTCCAAAT
>CAZFXX010000020.1:0-20320 GCA_964522985.1 uncultured Desulfobacteraceae bacterium | reverse complement strand
TTAAATTTGGCTGTTATTTGCCCTTAGACGTGGCATTTTAGCACCTAAATAGCGGCTCTAAGGAATTATTAAAATAATCTGATTTGCTTAAATGGCCCTTTTGGGGGCCAAAAAGGGCCGTTTAAGACGTTTTATTGGCCAGTTTTAGGCATTAATTTATAATATTATAGCAGGTCATCTCGGTCCGACCCCAGCGAGATTAGTGATTGTTTCCTAGAAGTAGAGGAGGAACGCCAGCTATTGCTGATTCATATATACAGGACATGTAAATTCCTTTCAGAATTTCTGGGAGTAGAATGGAAAGTTGTTGATCTTGCAGAAGCGTACAAAAAAGATAGAGAAACCTGGAAAAACGACTACTGTATGATGCACGAAATGACATTGGACAAAATTTTAGCTGATCTACAGCCTGTGTATTTTGATATACTTGATGCGGCGAAAAATCTTGTGATTAATCGCCAGAAGGATTTCTGGTTTCGTAAAGATTATATCTTATTTACTATGTGCCTAAATATGCGCACTGAAAATTTGAGAATGGAATCCTAACCATGCCTTACACTCGGATGGCAATTCCGCTGCGCTACATTGCCACCGGTGAAGGCCACGTTGGACTTGATCGATAGAAAACAGATCAGTAGGCTAATCGGGAGAGGTTGAGATGAACAAGGCAGCATACGATGCAATTGAGAGACTTTGGGATTACACAGTCAGGGCAAGAGTTTTGTGTCCATGTACCGATTCAGACGCAGTCGGACTAACTGGTTATATCTCGCAGGGATGGTATCAAAACCGTGGTGCTACCTACTTCGTTAACCTTGCCACACCGCTAAAACAAGTCCTCTACGGACCCATGTGATCAAAGCCGGGATACTGTTTTTTTACGTTTTCAGCAGCGATTTCACCAAATCGCGCAAGGAGGCTTGCAAGGCTCTCCATACAGGATGCAGCGCCCTGTTTTTCTGCCAGGTAAACGCCACCGCATCATAACGTTCAGGGATAATTTTTTCCCCCTCTGCCCCATATATTACCGCCGGATAATATTCCACCCAGAGTACCCTGCGCGGGTCGAGTTTAAATTCCAGGGTGACACTGGTCGCGATATGACCGCTGAAGTTACGGATGGACGTTTTACTTTCAGGGACATCCGTCACCACAACGACAAGGGGCCGCAGAAAAACGGTTTTACCCGATGCCTTTTGAAGATCAAAAATTCGCAGCCGGCATTTACCGCGCCCCAAACGAAGGGCACCGCCCCACCCTTCCCAGGAATATATATCATCGTAGATCAACATATCGCATTCCATCGACAAACAGATTGCTTCAAAACCTTCAACAGCACCCCCGGCAATTCATGGCCGGGTCAGCGCACTGTATATTCTGAGCAGACGGCCCGGCAATTCATTCACATTCGATATCACATTATGATTCGCTGCACCATAGAGCGTATCTAATTTTGCATTATGAACCATATTGACGGTTATGGCATGGGTGAATATCTGTTTTGCATATGCTTCAAAAACAGACTTGTGTGTATCGGAGATGGCATACTCCCGTTTATATCCGGTGTCATTGGGAAAACCGTCACCTATAATGATCAGCAACCGCACTTTTGATGATATTTTTTCAATCCGGGCCGTGGCATGGCGAATCGCGGCCCCCATGCGGGTGCTACGCTGGGGGGCCATGGCATTGATGCGCTGCCGGACGCATTCGTCCATTGTCTTGTCAAAATCCTTGATTTTAAAATAATCCACACCCAGACGACCGGTACCTGAAAATCCGGCGATAGGAAAGCGGTCACCCACCACGGCAAGGGCCTCACAGAAAAGAACAATGGCCTCTTTTTCAATATCCAGTACTGTGGCCGACCGTCCTGAACCAGAGCGGCAGACGCTGCTGGCCGTGGACCGTGACAGGTCCACCAGAAGCATCACTGCAACATCACGCTGCTGTTTGATCCGTTTGCAGTACAGCCGCTCCCGGGGCATCCGACCGGCTTTTTTATTAATCGCAAAATCCAGAAGGGCATGGTAGTCAAACTCATCCCCTTCCTGCCAGGGCCGCAGCAGAAAAAGACTTTCGGGTTTGAGAAGTTCAAAAGAATCGCGGACCTGCTTTACAAGCCCTTGATAGCGTCGCAGGGTATGGAAATAAAAATCATTTTTGATGCCGTTGACGGTTTTTTCCAAAACCCGGGTATGATCGTTGAGATAGTCATTGAGGGTGCAATCCCACTCCCGATACCGAAAAATACATCCGGTCGTGTTGTCTATTACCGGGCGGGCCATATCCTTTGATTTTAAAATCATGCCAAGGTCCAGCCATGAAAAATCCACAGCCGATCCTGTCTGCCGGACAGAAGTGGCGTCCGCAGGTCTGCGGGCCGAAATTACAAGCTTTTTGATATCATCCAGATCGATATCGCCCCCTTTTTCAGACAGGGTGCGCCTTATATCTGATTTGTATACCCGAATATTTTTTTCCGCAAGAACGGCTTTCAGGGTGTTGGCAATATTTTCAGATAAAGTCTGAAAAAAACGGATGACAGCCCTTCTTGCAACATCCACAGGGCCTCGGCTATAAACAGGGGCCGGGCGTTTTTTACAAAACCCGAATACCGCGGGGTCAGACAAAACCAGATACAGCCATGTTCAAAAACGGTAAACAGATCAAAGGCCAGTTCCGGTACCGGGAACATGGAAAAAAGCTTTCCAGATCGGAAAGGTTCTTCTTTTTACGATCCTTTTCCAATGCCCAGCTCGGTTTCTCAAAATCAGAAAAACAATCACCGCCATAGGGCCATTTTTCTTCCAGTTTTTCCAGATCAAAATCAAATGTACCGAATTCGTGCAGGCCAGCCTCAATTTTTACAAGATATTTGAAAAGTGCTTCATTTTGATTTTTTTCTGGATAATGCCCTATTGTATCCGGCAGATAGATTGATTTCGCATCTGAAAAAACCGTTATTGTCTGATTTTCAGCCCCACGGTAACCTGCAGACACCTGAATTTTTCCATGCCCAGGTTGGATACCAGGGACAAAAACCGGGTACCGGTATCCGGATTTTTCCTGAATTTTTTTAAACCGATGGAGACAAATTGCGCCAGGGCCTTTTCATGCAGCAGTATCAGCCCCTTTGACAGGTCGTCCAGAAACGGTTCGACAAGATGCAGATCCGTCCGGATAATTCGGGTTAGCTGCCGGGTCTGCCAGGCCCTCTGTAATAATGAAAAAGAGTGTACCGCTCTGGGCAGGATACAGGTAAAATGCATGCTCCGATTGTAGGACAAGGGCTGGCCGAATGTATCCTGCAGCAAGTCCAGAAAAGCATCTGCACCCGCTTGATCGTCTTCATTCAGTAGACCTGCCAACACATCCAGCGGGGCTTTCAGGGTGTAAACCCCTTTTTGCAGCATAATTTGCACGGTTGCCAGGAAATGTTCCAGCAGCCCGGCCCGGTCCTGACGAATGACCGGCACCAGATAAGTGGCCATGATCCTGCCGATGGCCGGACCTTTCATCCCAGATTCATGAACAATTTGTGTATATTTCCTGAGCCCGGCCGTGTCCGTTTCACCCAGAAGTGCCGTAAACCCCATGGCCACTGCCTTGCCAAAGGTGGTTTCCCGTGAAAGCGCCCAGATGGTTTCGTCCGCCATGATGGCCCTGTCTTTGAAACCGACGGCCGCGTTTTTGCGCTACAAATTCTTCCGCACCCTGGCGGCAACTACCGGATCAGCGATATAAAGTTTCTCGATGGGGTCTGGCATCGGGTCATTCATGGTATATTTTTTAGGCATCCTTTTTGACAAAGCAAAAGGCGTTTGTATTTTACCGGGTTTTTAAAAAATATCTTCTATCAGGTCATGCATTGTTTTCTGCAACCGGTCATCGTCGGTTAAGGGCAGGCAGCTTCGATTGCCACACCTCTTTTTATCAACTGCGCCGCATATATCAACAGCCGGGTACTGGCCCCTTCGGTCAGGCCGTGCTCCCGGATATTCCTTATTTTTTGCCCCAGCAAAACCAGTTTTTGAGCCGTTGGCATGTCAATGTCACCCTCAGAGACCACGATTTCAGCCTCCTCTTGCGCCTCAGGATAATCAAAAACCAGGCTGACAAACCGTTGACGGTGCTTTGTTTCAGGTCTTTTAAAACCGACTGGTAACCGGGATTATACGAAATTACGAGCATGAAATGCGGATGGGCCCTTATAATCTCCCCTTTTTTATCAACCGGCAGGGTTCGCCGATTATCGGTCAACGGATGAATGACCACGGTAGTATCCTTGCGGGCCTCCACGATTTCATCGAGGTAGCAGATGGCGCCTATCCGCACGGCCCTGGCAAGGGGCCCGTCCACCTAGATAGTCTCATCGTTTTTCAGCAGATACCGGCCGATCAGGTCCGATGCAAACAGATCTTCATGGCAGGCCACCGTAATTATGGGTCGTTTCAGGCGCCAGGCCATATATTCCACAAAACGGGTCTTGCCGCAGCCGGTGGGCCCCTTGAGCATTACCGGCAGCATCGCATCAGATGATGCCTCAAACATGGCGATTTCATTATTCACAGGCAGATAGTACGGTTTTCTGGTAATCATATAGCTGTCAAAATCCGGCATTGACCACCCCCTGTACTGTTTTTGGGTTTTGAGATGAACATACGGTTCCTTCAGGCTGCATTGACATATGGAATCTAATATTTATGTTTACCTTTGTAATAAAGGCCTTGCCCTGTCGGGTGCAACGAGGCATAAAAAATATGAGCGTGAGTCTTGAGTTGTGAGAGACGCAGAATCGTTGCTTTATGCCTCACTATTCAAAACGCATATCTCACTACTTTCATATAAAATATTAAAAGGAATATATACCGAATTCAAATGACAGACAACAGCAATATGGCTCATCACCTGAAAGTAGATGACCGGGAAATAATTATTCTGGGAACCGCGCATGTATCCAAAGAGAGCGCCGATCTTGTTAAAACCGTAATAGAGGAGGAAAAACCGGACACGGTTTGCGTTGAACTCTGCGAATCCCGCTTTCAATCGATCCGCCAGAAATCCAAATGGCAGAATATGGATATTGTCAAGGTCATCAAGGAAAAAAAGGCGTTTTTGCTGCTGTCCAATCTGCTTTTGGCCTCTTTTCAAAAACGGATTGCTGAAAAATTTGATATCAAACCCGGCGCTGAAATGATTCAGGCCATCGAATCCGGCGAAGCCATTGATGCCCGCATTCATCTGGCAGATCGGGATATTCGAGTAACGCTTTCCCGGACCTGGCGGGTAATGGGTCTGTGGGCAAAACTGAAAATTCTGTTCCAGATGCTAATTTCCTTTGGTGAGATGGATGATATCACCGAGGAAGATATTGAAAAAATGAAGCAGGAAGATATGCTTGAATCCCTGCTTTCAGAAGTCGGAAAGTCGTTGCCTGTGATCAGGGAAATCCTGATTGACGAGCGAGACCGCTACCTGGCTGAAAAGATCAGGAGCGCCCCGGGCAGGAAGATAGTTGCCGTGGTGGGAGCAGGTCATGTGCCCGGAATCAAAAAATACTGGAATACCGATATCGATATCCAGGCCCTGGAAAAAATTCCGCCAAAAAAAAAATTCAGCATCGTGATTAAATGGCTTCTACCCATTGCCATCATAATGCTTTTCATTGCGGGCTTTTTTTATGGTGGCGCAAATGCCGGGACCAATATGATTGTCTGGTGGATCGCTGCCAACGGTATCATGGCCGGTTTGGGGGCCGTTATTGCCCTTGCCCATCCTTTAACCATTGTGGCCTCGATCCTGGCCGCCCCCCTGACCTCCCTGAATCCCATGATTGCAGCCGGCTGGGTGTCCGGTCTGGTGGAAGCCTTTTCCAGAAAACCCAAAGTCCGGGATTTCGAGCACCTGCCCGATGATATCGTATCCGTCAGGGGATTCTGGCGCAACAAGGTGACCCGGATTCTTCTGGTGGTTGTCTTCACCAACCTGGGCAGTTCCATGGGCACATTTATCGCCATTCCGCTGATGGCCAAAGTTTTTTAAACACAAGCATAGAAAGAGGGATCAATGAAATGAGCCAACATAAAGTTACGATACTGGATGTTCAGCAGGCCAAAAAAAACGACCGCAAACTGGTCATGGTGACCGCTTACGACTACCCCTTTGGCCTGATGGCGGACCAGGCCGGCGTAGACATCGTCCTGGTGGGCGATTCCCTGGGCATGGTGGTCATGGGCATGGACGGTACCGTAGCGGTTACCATGGAACATATGATCCATCATATTCGGGCCGTGGTGCAGGGTTGTAAAAATCCGCTGGTGGTGGGCGACATGCCCTTTATGAGCTACAATACAGGCATACGGGATGCCATTATCAATGCGGGTCGCTTAATGAAAGAAGGCGGCTGTGATGTGGTCAAACTGGAGGGCGGGGTTGATTTCGCACCGACCGTCAAGGCCATTGTAACGGCTGGTATACCGGTGCAGGGGCATATCGGCCTGACCCCCCAGACGGCCAGTGCTCTGGGCGGATTCAAAATGCAGGGAAAAGATGTGGCCGCAGCCGGAAAAATTATCGATGATGCCAGGGCACTGGAAGATGTCGGTGTTTTTTCCATTATTCTGGAAGCGGTTCCGGCGCCGCTTGGCAAACTGGTGGCCCGGGCGGTCAAGGTGCCGGTCATCGGTATCGGGGCGGGTTCGGATGTGGATGGCCAGGTATTGGTGACCCATGACATGATTGGCCTGTTTGATAAATTTGTTCCAAAATTCGTCAAACAATATGCCAATATCAGAGAAACCATCATTGCAGCCATTGGCGAGTATAAAAAAGATGTTCAGGAAGTAAACTTCCCGAGTGCAGCGCATTCATTCAAGATGCCCGCCGAAACCCTGGAACAATTGACAAAAAATCAAAAATAAAACAGCCAACCGGAATATTCCGATTGGCCGTTAAGGAGAAGAACAGATGAAAAAATTATTAGGTTGATTATTTGTAAAGCAAATAGTCTGCCAACTTATATATTTTCTGCAATTATTTTTGATAAATATAATTTTTTTAGTTATTTCAGTTAATTACAAACTACATTCGGTTAAAATGCCTTGGGGGAATTATTTGCTTTGCAGCAAAAACAGATTCAGGGCGCCCTTCACAGTTCAAAATTTTAAACCCCTTTTTCTCTTTATGTCCGGAACATACTGTTTTTAAAACAAATATTGACTGACGGATAAGATTCAAAATTTTAAACCCCCAGTTTACGGGGGAAAACCGGATGTAACGAGGACTATCTGTCCTGGATGTGGCGGCAATCTCGATGCCGGTTACAATTATCCGGGCATTAAAAAAATCTTTTCACCGGACCGACTGAGAGAAAATCCGGGCATGCGGCTGTGGCGCTATGCCCCGAAAGCCCCTTGCTATGCGATTCGGGCCAGGGCCTGCTCGAGTATTTCGCCCCTTGTGCTGATAACCATTTTTTTGACAGGAATCTCTTTGCCGGCCGCCACCATTCCTTTTTGGATAATCATGGGAAGCCCGAAACAGCAGGGGACTTCCATGACAACAGCAGTGACACTTTTGATATCCGCGGCCTTGAAAATGTCGGCAAATTTATCAACATAGGCATCTGCGTCGTCAAATTTGGGACACCCCATCATCACTACTTTACCATTGAGCATATCCTTGTGCAGGCGCGGATACGCCACGGCACAGCAGTCGGCCAGCACCAGCAGATCAGCGCCCTTTAAAAATGGCGCATGTGCAGGCACGAGCCGTATCTGTACCGGCCAGTGGGTCAATACCGACCGGGTATTTTCAATGGATACCGGTATATTGGCATGATCGCAGGCGGAAGCCGGAGCAAAGGTCTGTATATGGGTCGAAGGGCATCCGCAGGCCATGACAGGCGGATCGTTCTCCCTTTCTTTGGCCAGATGCTTTTCCACGGCGATTTCATCAAACTCTTCAGCTTTGCGCTCGATGATTTCCAGAGCACCTTCGGGACAGTCGCCAATGCATGCCCCGAGTCCGTCGCATAAATTATCAGAAACCACCTTTGCTTTTCCGTCGATGATTCGAATGGCCCCTTCCGCACAGGCGATTACACACTGCCCGCACCCGTTGCAAAGGTCCTCGTCAATTTTAATGATCTTGCGGTTTACCTTCATGAATTTTCCTCTCTGTCTGGTTGCTGATACCCAGCACCTTTTTTGCCTCTTGCCTTCCGCCCTTTGTCAAAAACGACCGCTCAATAATATCAACAAATCTTTCGGGATCCATGGGGCTTTTTGTCTGCTTTTCTTCCAGATTGGCAATGAGGTCTGCGTCGTAAAGTACCTTGAAATTCAGTGTCTCTTCCGGTCCCGGGTGATGGTGGTGACCTGTGATATCACACACCTCATCGATTATCGCCGACTTTGCCCCAAGCTTTTCCATGATGGCCCTGGCAATGGGCGGGCCCTCTTTCTCCTGAAAACTGCCAGCCGTGCTGTTGTACTTTCTTTGGGCTTCATGGATACCGATATCGTGCAGGTAAGCGGCACAGAGAATAACAGCAAGCCCCCCGCCTTCAGCCTTGACGATACGTTCTGCATACCGAGCCACCCGGGTGGCATGACTGATTCTCTTGAAATCCGATTTAAAATAGCGCTTCATTTCAATGGCGACCCGGTCTTTCAACAGATCCGCTTTTTCGGCCAAAAACTCTGGCGGCAACGTGCCCAGGCATTGCTCCGCATATGGGCAATAGGCTGCGCAGCCGAAATCCATCTTGGGATTTACAAACCTGTGACCGCAATTTCCGCATTTTCGGGTGGTATCATCCTTAAAAAACTCAACGGGGTGCCCGCATTTCGGACATTTTTCCTCAAAGATAGCACTCGGTTTCCAATATTGCGTATCTTGTCCCGGACATTTCATAATCTCTCTCCGTTAAAACATTAATAGTTCTAAATGGACATTAACAGGATAGATTATATATGGCTTTGATTTATGTCAAAAATATAAAAAATATTTTGAGGCAGGGTAATTCGCAGGTTTTGCAGGCGCAGGCCTGCCGATGAATACTGATCAACATGGTTTGCGAATCCGTCAAAAGAGGTATGCATAGGAAAAAACAGGGGGAAGAGAGGAGATACCTCACATGCACATAATGTTGCGACGAAGGCGTATCTGGGAAGCAAGGCAAGAAAAGCGGCTTGGTAAAATTTTTATCGTCTACTTTTCTTGCCTTGTCTGTTTCAACCTTTAATCGTAAGAACAGTCCGGGAAACCGGCATTACATGGCCCGGGCAATTTTTCTGCCCAATTCATAACAGGCCTTGACCCCATCTTCATCCGGCACGTATTGTAATTTCAACCCGGCATCGATGATATCAAATTTCATTGCTTCAAGTTCTTTTTTGACCAGCCGGACCGCTTCACCACTCCAGCCATAGGAACCGAATGCGGCGCCGATTTTATTTCTGGGTTTAAGGCCCTTGATATATGTCAAAACATCCGCCACGGTGGGAAACATCTGGTTGTTCAGTGTCGGCGAACCAATGATCACCGCTTTGGCGTCGAGGATTTCCGTTATGATATCGCTGCGATGCGAGCGTCTGATATGAATCGGCCGGGCCGGGACACCCTCATGGGCGAGCCCTGATACGATTGCTTCCGCCATGGTTTCCGTGCTGTGCCACATGGTATCGTACACCACTACAGCCTTTTTTTCAGAATCCTGCCGGCTCCATTTTGAATAGGCCTCAATTATTTTACCAATATTTTTTCTCCAGAAAACACCGTGGTCCGGACAGATCAGGTCAAATTCAAGTCCGAGCTCCTTAATTTTTTCTATCAGCTTTAACGTCTTGGCCCCATAGAGCATGAGAATATTGGCATAGTATTTCTTGGCATGAAACATGACTTCATCGCCAAGCTGATCATCAAATGCTTCCGCACCGGCGTAATGTTGTCCAAATGCATCACTGGAAAAAAGAATTTTATCCTCTTTTATATAGGTAAACATACTGTCCGGCCAGTGAAGCATCCGGGTTTCAAGAAAGGTAAGTGTTTTTTTGCCAATGTTTACCACCTCACTGTTTTCGACTGGATGATAGTTCCACTTCTGCGTAAAATGGCTTGAAAGATTTTTAAATCCCATCTTGGAACAATAAATCGGTTTATCTTCTCCGATTTTATGCATAATCCTGGGCAGACTGCCGGAATGATCCATTTCCGAGTGATTACTAACGACAAAATCGATTTTTTTGGGATCGACAATCTGTGAAATATGATCAAGCAGTTGATCGGAAAATTCCTTTTTAACCGTATCGATCAGAACAATTTTTTCATCTACAATTAAAAACGCATTGTAGGTTGTCCCCGCATAGGTGGAGTACCCGTGAAAATCTCTGATATTCCAATCCGTCACACCCACACTGTAAACGCCTTTTGCGATTTTAAGCGGTTCCATATTTTTTTATCCTTATCCTCCCGGTAAACACCAAAAAAATCAAACATCCTGATTCTGTGAATAAAACGTTGTATTGAAGGGGCCGGCCCCGTGCCTGCCCCTTCAATACGATAGCGTCAAAAACCGTTATTCCTCTTTTTCAAAGTCATCTTTTGATGCCCCGCAAACCGGGCATTCCCAGTCGTCCGGTACATCTTTCCACTGGGTCCCGGGTGCAACACTATTATCGGGATCACCTTCTTCGGGGTCGTACACATATCCGCAAAGTGTGCATACATATTTGTCCATTTTTTCTCCTTTCCTATTTTTCCATAATACCATTTTATCTTCGATACATGGAAGATTTTGGTCATTGAATATTGGGATTTGTAAGTTGGTGCTTGAAATTTGTAATTTCAGACACAAAATTGCCCGGGCAAAGCCAGCTATCCCTAAGCCGGTCCGGAGATCCATTCGCGACGAGCCCTACTCTTTTTGCTAAAAGGCCATATCTGTCTTCCATACCTCCCAGACTTTTCCCACCAGATCCGGTCCCGGCTTCAATGTCACCTTTCCCGGTTCCCATCCGGACGGGGTTGCCTCCGCTCCTTTGGTGTTGCGTACCAGTTGGAATGCCTGGATCTGCCTTAATGATTCCTTTACATTTCTTCCCACCGCAGGGGTCAAAACTTCATACCCCTGGACCACGCCATCCGGATCGATGATAAATCTTCCCCGGGTTTCCACCCCGGCATCTTCATCGTAAATTCCATACACCGTGCCGACCTTTCCCCCTGCATCCGACAGCATGGGAAAAGGAATACCCCCTTCCACCATTTTGGCCAATTCATAATCATTCCACATTTTATGGACAAAAACGCTGTCAATACTCATGGAAAGAATGCTGACACCCAGCTTTTCAAATTCATCATTTTTTTCGGCAACTGCCGAAACTTCGGTCGCTCAAACAAAAGTGAAATCACCCGGATAAAAACACAATACAACCCATTTTCCCAGGTAATCGGACAATTTAACGTTGACAAACTTTCCTTTATGGTATGCAGGTGCAGTAAAATCAGCTGCCTTCTGACCGACTTTTATCATGACGGGTGTCTCCTTTTCTATTATTGTACTTTCTTTTTTATCTGTTTCATCTATTTCACCGACGGGCCCTCCCGTCGGTCGGCCACATCCAACGTCCATTTCTTCAGGCATACGCAACCTCCTTTGTGATATTGTTATTATAAAAATCATGAGATATGTGATCCCTCACCGCATATCCGTTACTTCAATTCCATCAAGCCGGTTTTTCAATACACTGCATCTTCTTCTGTCACCTTGGTTCTAAAAAGATGGTACGTCCATATCTGATAAGCCAGCACAACCGGGATAAAAAAGATCACGACAATCAGCATAATCTTAAGGGTCAGCGGGCTGGAAGATGCATTAAATGCAGTCAAACTGTACGTGGCCTTTATACTGGAAGGATACAGATTTGGGAAAAGTCCGATGATGCCGAAAAAAGTTGCCCCGACAATTGTAAGTGCGGAAGCCAGCCACGCCTTGAAAAAAGCACCTTTTCTCAGATACACCCTTATACCGACAAGGGCCGCCACTGTGATTAAAATTAAGATAAACAGGGCGGGATGGGCCACATAGTTATCATACAGCCTTGTTGAATAGGCACTTGCAATCAGAAAACCCACCGCCACAATCAAAAGTACCCCCCATAATTTGCCGGCTGCCGTGACAGCCCTTTCATGGAGGTCCCCCTCTGTTTTGAAGGTCAGCCACAGGGCCCCATGCACCAGAAAAAGAGATAGAAAAAAAACGCCCCCCAGCAAACCGTATGGATTCAGCAATGTCAGTAGCGTTCCATGATAAACACCCTGTCTGTCAAAGGGTATGCCCTGAAAAATATTGGCAAACGCCACCCCGAAAAGCAGGGCCGGCGCGAAACTGCCGATAAAAATACAGCCGTCCCACACCTTTCTCCAGCGGGGATCATCCACCTGGCCCCGGAATTCAAACGCGACACCACGCAAAATCAATGCGAATAAAATCAGCATCAAGGCTGAATAAAGCGATGAAAACATAACGGCATAAACAAGTGGGAAAGCGGCAAAAGTAACTCCACCGGCAGTTATCAGCCAGACCTCGTTACCATCCCAGAGGGGGCCGATGGCATTAATCATGACCCGTTTATCATTATCGGTTTTGCCGAGAAATGGATAAAGCGTACCGACGCCGAAATCGAACCCGTCCGTCATGAAAAATATCGCCCACAACAGACCCCACAAAAAGAACCAAATTGACTGTAAAACCATTGTTACCCCCTATCTTTATACTGAATCGTATAAAATTCAACAAACAAGCGTTCAGTATACCCGCCTACTGCATGCCCGATGAATCTGGAAACCTTCTGGATAGATTACTCTGAAGCAAGTTTAGGTGCCGCATCCATTTCCATGGCCTCTGATTCTGCAGACAGTTTCCCGGGACCTGCCTTGGCATTTTTGGCCATCAGGTAAAATCCCACGGCTCCCAGCAGCCCATATACCAGAAAAAAGGCGATCAGAGAAAACAGCACCTGGGTTCCTGCCACGGGAGAGGCTGCATCCGATGTCTTCATCAGACCGTAGACAATCCATGGCTGACGTCCGACCTCTGCTAACACCCAGCCCAGTTCGATGGCGATATAGGGCAGGGGGATGGCCCAGACCATTATTTTCAGATATTGCGGGCTTTCGGTCAACCGATTGCGCTTGAACCATCCGATAATAGTCAAAAACGGAAACAGCGTGCCAAGGGCAACCATGGTTCTGAACGAAAACAGGGTTATCAAAACCGGGGGTCTTTCCTCCCTGGGAAAATCCTTAAGTCCTTTCACCTCCGCGTTAAAATCATGGTATCCCAAAAAACTGAGTATCCCGGGTATCTTACCAATTTCTACGCTGTTTCTTTCATTCTCCTCATCGGGTATGGCAAAAAGGGTAATGGGCGCCCTTGTCCCTGTTTCCCAGTGCGCCTCCATGGCCGCAAGCTTGGCCGGCTGGATTTTGGTAACGTGAACACCGTGCATATCCCCCTCGATGACGATAAAAATCGAAAAAACAAGTCCAAACCCCAGCGCAATCCGAAAAGAACGGGTAAAAAAATTAACATTCTGTTTTTTCAACAGGTGATAGGCACTGATCCCCATGACAAAAAAAGCGGCCAGAATAAAAGCCGCAGGGATCATGTGGAAAAATTCCAGAATCGCAAATTTATTGAATACAACGGCTGCGAAATCAGTCAGTTCGGCCCGGCCGTCACGGATCGTATAGCCCACCGGATGCTGCATCCAGCCATTGGCGGTGAGAATCCATACAGCCGACAGGATGCCGGCAAACGCCACGATCCACATCACCCTTGCGTGGGCTTTGGCGGACAGTTTTTTCCACCCGAAAATCCAGATGCCGATAAAGGTGGATTCCAAAAAAAAGGCGGCTGTGGCCTCAATGGCAAGAAGGGATCCGAATATATCGCCCACAAATGCGGAATAGCGGGACCAGTTGGTCCCGAATTGAAATTCCAGGGTAATGCCGGTCACGACACCGAGTGCAAAATTGATTAAAAAAAGTTTGCCCCAGAATTTTGTCATTCTCAGATACGTCTCATCGCCTGTTTTCACATACTTTGTTTCCATATAGGCGATAATCACCGAAAGGCCCAATGTCAGCGGAACAAACAAGAAATGAAACATGGTTGCAGCGGCAAACTGCAACCTGGAAAGCATCACGACGTCCATACATCACTCCTTTGTTTGAATAGCCTGCTCATACGCTACCGGGTACAGCAGATTAAAAAAGTTATGGGTGATGGGATGTGAGTGATGAGAGAGGCAGAACCTAACAATTTCTTCCACGTTACTCAAACCCCATACTTCACTATACGCACATAAAAGCATGCGCGAGCCCTAAGTATTTAAAGGATTAAATTTTGAGACTGACGCAGAGGTTGGGCAAAATGAAGCGTTTCGAATTTGGCTCGCATTAATAATATTAACAAAGATGTATGCTATGGTAATTACCCTGCCGCACCATCCAGAGTGCACTGGTTGAAGTCGATCTCTTTTCCACATTTATCGCATTTATGCACTTTTTCAAATTCATCTGAAAAGATCTCTTTTTCTTCGCCGCATTCAGGGCATTTGCATTTAAAAGATTTTAGATTTTTAAAACTTTCAAATCCCGGACAATGTTGTGGCGTGGACATAATAACCCCCCCTTTTTGGGTTTTATGTTTTAACTCAGTACGGTTCACTGGTTTTCAGATCCAGGGGGAGTCCCCTGAAAACACGACCGCCGGTGAAATCAGTGGCATTGATAAAAATTACAAAACGATGCCCCCTGAACCTGGAATCCTGTTAACATTGTGCTCACATATCCCTTTTGGTGCCGGCTCAGCTCTTCCACAATCCGTGAAGGTTGCAGTACTCTCTCACCGATACCTGGTCGGTGTCAACATGAAACGTCGCTTCCGGCACATCCCCCGGGTTTAAAAACTGCCTGTAGGCTTTGCCGTCGGCAATAATTTCAATCCATTCGATATAGTGCTTTTCTTCCATGGGATGTGCAACATCACCGACCTTCACTTTGACGCCTCCTTCAATTTTTTCAACCACGGGGACATGCTTTTCTTTTGCCGCGTCCACGGTATTTTCCGCAAAAAACTTCATGGGCGCGCCGCAACACACCAACTCTCCCGCACCGCCATGCAACACTTCAATGATATTTCCGCAAGCTTCACATTTATAAATTTCCAATTTTTCCGCCATAATTGTTCCTCCTTTTCTAGGCATAAATCTCATTGCCTGTTTAAAAAATCAAAGACCAGGTCCTACCTTGATCACCAAAGAATAATTTTTATCTTGCCACAGCAAGCTGCAGGAAATTTAACCCGGCAGCTTGTTCGCCATCTATTGTACATTAATGGTAACCTGTGCCTGCCAAGTTAAATCTGCTTTTGCCTTTAGTTAACCGGGATAATCTGCAAAATCTGTGGATGAAAGCGACAGAATTTTAATAATTTTCACCCAGCAGCTCAAAGTGAGCCTGTGGATGCGCACAGGCCGGGCACATGGCCGGCGCCTCTGTGCCTTCGTAGATAAAACCGCAGTTACGGCAACGCCACACAACTTTTTCAGCCCGCTTAAACACCGTGCCGGCGTCAATATTTGCAGCAAGATCGTTGTATCTCTTCTCATGCTGCTTTTCCGCAACGGCAATTGCTTCGAATATAGCGGCAATAGCTGTGAGACCCTCTTTACGGGCGACTTTGGCAAATCCCGGGTACATTTCAGTGTGTTCGTAATTTTCGCCATGGGCCGATGCTTTCAGGTTTTCAAGGGTCGTACCGATAACGCCTGCCGGAAATGCGCCGGTGATTTCAACTTCTCCACCTTCCAGCAGCTTAAACAGTCTTTTGGCATGTTCCTTTTCTTGATTTGCCGTTTCTTCAAAAATCGCGGCAATCTGGACATAGCCTTCCTTTTTGGCCTGGCTTGCAAAATAAGTGTACCGGTTTCTTGCCTGGGATTCACCTGAAAATGCCGTCAAAATATTTTTCTCGGTTTGGGTTCCTTTTAAATCCGTCATATTTCCTCCATTTTGTGTGTACATCATTAAATGTGGCTTTTCATAGACACGGGCCTTTGGGCCGGTTTTTCATTAGAACGACCGTTTACAATCATTTTTCATCTATCTTTATCTGTTAAGGGCCAGCAGTTTGCCGCTCAAAAGCTTGATATGGCCCATCTCTTCCTTGATAATGGCATTGAGTTTTGCCTTCCCTGTTTTATCCTGAACCATTTCCGTCATGCCCAGGTAAAACACAATGGAATCTTTTTCCGCGATGATCGCTTCTTTAAGGATTTCTTCCATCGATGAGGTATCGATGGTTTTTTTAAAAAATATTCTGATATCGACTAATGCACGAAGATACAAAACCGTCTCGTTTTCAGGATCAAATGCAGTCGTGACTTTATCTTCTTCGGCTATATCGGCTCTTAGAGCGGCGAACGTTTTTTCATGTTCATCTTCCATTTCAGCCAGCTCCATCAAAATTTTTTTTTCGTCAGGCGCTATAACCGATTCTGCTGATTTTCTATAAAACAATGCACCGTTTCTTTCAATCTGTTCAGCCATTTCAAATATTTCATCAATATTAAAATCATAACTCATATTTTTTATCCCTTCCTGTTTTTTCTTGACTCATTTACAAAAAATATTTTAATAGGTTCAGATATAGAACAGGCTTCCACACTTTTTTCCCGACGCAATCTATACCTCACCCAGCGAGTAGTAGCACCTCTTTGGAGATATCAGCTTTCCGTTCTTCCTCCGCTTACTGATCATTTTCGACACCTCTTTGCTGTCTTCACCGATCATTTTAGCGACATCTCCGGGTCTTACCGGTTTTCCCGCCTCTTTCATGGCACTCAATATTTTATTTTCCATGCTTTTCTCCTGTCAATGATGACTGATTCCGTTTTTACCCTGATTTCTCAAAAATAATTCTGAATAGAACTGGATCTATTATTACAAAATATCAGACCGTTCCTTTATTGCCACCATCCTTTTCGTATATGATTTTGTTTCTCCGTTTCAGCAAGCTTTTTCAATTTATATGCACAATCAAGCAATACACCATAGAGAATACCGCAACCCGTATCTTCCCTCTCCAGATCTCCTTTATTTGCAAGATCAATCATATCCTCTACCAGTTGAATCGTGTCCTTAATATTTTTATCACAAGGTTTCACAGCTATTATCCAGTTGGGTGTTAATTCCAATGATCAGGTGAACTAAGGATTGCCAGTGTCTTAATAAGAGGATTCAGTATCAAGATACATGCCAGAAATAATCTCTTTTTATTTTTTTTATAAGCCCTCTGCCAAAGGGCTTATCGGCGATTGTGCGGAGAATCAATAACGGTTAACGGAAAGGAACAGAGCAGGGCGCATGGGTATAGGTTAAGACATATCTTGTAAATCCTGATACGGCTGCAATATATAACGGTTCAATATTATACAACAAATAATAAAGACAATTGTCTCACGATTGATTATGGCACATACTTGTATCATAAGTCAGGTTCATCCCCTTCGGTTTACCCTGATCTTTCATAACCACCCAGTTTGATATCTGACCGTCAAGGGCCAGTTCGAATTCGGGCCGGCACAAACACCATATTCAGTTCCCGGTAAAATGCTGCCTTTCCTGAACTGACATGATCGCGAAATTTCTCAATGATCGCAAGCTTTTCCGGTGACATTTCACCTGCTTTTTCAGAATGCATCTACACCTCCTCACAATGACTCATCCATAAAAACATGAACGGTCCCTGGATTACAGGTTCTTAGGGTCTGGAAAGAAAAACAAAGTGAAGATTTTTATCGGGTCGTGCCCGCCCTATAGAAAAGAACCTTTGTGCATGGATATCGTGTTGAACGTGATCGTGCCTGAAGGCTTTGGCTGTCAAGGAAAAGAATAGAAAATGGATGCTTAGGGCTACCTGTTTTTTTTCAGACGGTTTTCCCCGCAAAATACCAGAAGCCCGGATGGTTTGGCCGGGCAGGCCAGGGTCATGTTCAAACTTTTCCCCAATTCAACGGCCAGGGCCGTGGGACGTGACATGCTGATCAGGATGGACAGGCGGGCTCTGGCCGCCTTTTGAATCAACTCGTAACTGATCCTGGAGGAGAGGACGGCCATACGGGCCTGTTCCAGAGAGCTGCTCAAAAACAGTTTGCCGATTGCCTTATCAAGCGCATTATGACGTCCCACATCTTCTGCGGATGCCAATACATTGAATTGAGAATCAAACAACATGGCGGCATGGGCCGCATGGGTTTTTTTGTAAAGATCCTGATGATCGTTAAGCTTTTTGACACAGTCAAGGGCCTGATCCATACTGATTTCGGTTCCATCCGGAACCGGTGTAAGCATCTGGCACAGCTCTTCCATCATTTCTTTACCGCAAATGCCGCAACTGGTCTGGCTGATAAAACATCCTCTTTTTAACAAAGAAGCCGCCTTTTCCCGTCCGGCAGGCTGAAGTTTAACAGTCACTACGTTGGGGTCCATTTGTGAGCAGTAACCAATGGTTGCAAAATCTTCGAAATCATCAACGAGGCCTTCTCCCAGGCAAAAACCCGCCACATGAGGAATCTCTTCCCCGGGAGTACGCATGATGACCGAATAGGGCCGGTCTTCAATACGTATCAAAAGAGGTTCTTCTCCAATTAATGTCTGCTCGCAGGTCCGGCGGGTATCCTCTTTAAGAAAGATGGCATTTTTAGAGTCGATATTATTCATGTTCATATTCCCGTATGGTTCTTTTCAAAAGGATAGCGATAAACAAAACGGCATCCTTCAAGGGCGATCTGCACTACTCTAAAAAGAGCTACCGGTTTGCCGATTCAGGATGCCGACGCTTAAAACTAAATGGCGCAGTTGCATGCCTTCAACATCTCTCCTTTCATTGCGCTGATGGCGGCTGTTTTATCCGTTTTTTTCGCTTCATAGGACTCGATCGCCTTATTCAGGGCCTGGGCCCCAAGGTTGGAACAGTGCATTTTTTCCTTTGGTAAGCCATCAAGGGCCTCTGCCACGGCTTTTTTTGTTATGGATTTGGCCTCTGCCAGTGTTTTCCCCTTGGTCATTTCACTGACTTTACTGGATACGGCAATGGCCGCGACGCATCCGAATGTCTTATATTTTACATCCTCTATAATATCATCTTTCACCTTGATATTAAACGTCATCATATCTCCGCAGACGGGGTTGCCGACTTCTCCGACGCCGTCTGCATTTTCAATCGTACCCACATTTCTTGGATTTGAAAAATGGTCCATTACTTCTTCTGTATACATGTTGACCTCCTTAGAGCGTATTTATCTGTTTTTTCCATCTCAAGCAACTTAGCCAGTGTAATGGAATTCAGTTTATCATACATCACTTTTGAAGCATCCTCCCAGATGTTACGGGTAATGCAACCGCAGGCTCTTTCGCATTCATTTGGATTTTCGATACAGCTGGCCAGATTGATCCCACCTTCGAGAATTTCGACAATTTGCCCGACGGTAATATTCTCAGGTGCCTGTGCCAGCATATGTCCCCCCTTGGGGCCCCGGACGCTTTTTATGAAATTGCCATGCCTCAGAGGGATGATAAGCTGCTCAAGATACTTGACGGACATATTCTGCTGTTTTGCAATTTCACCGATCCGTACAGGCCCGTTACCATATTGTCGTGCCAGTTCCTGCATCATTCTGGTGCCATAACGGCTTCTGGTGGATAGTCTCATCAGGCGATGCCTCCTTCCCGTGAACCTAATTCTAATTTTGATTCCAGACTGGAGATAGCTCCCTGAGTCTTGCCGTAACAAGAGGAAGCTTGTCCAGCACATGCGCTACATCTTCCATCGTATTTTCGCTGTTCATTGTAAAAACGATGGATCCCTGCGCAAGCTCCGGGGGAACCCCGATGGCCACCAAGACAGGTGATGTCTTAAGGGCTTTGGAAGCACAGGCCGAGCCGGTGTTCGCATAGATACCATACTGGTTGAGCATATAGATCAATGCTTCGCCCTCGATGCTGCTGATACAGAAACTCGCATGACCCGGGAGCCTGTTTTCAGGATGCCCGGTATGCTTGACCTGCTCGATGTGTTCGTGAATACCGGCAACAAGCCGATCCCTTAATTCGCGCATGCGGATTTCGTTCCAAGCGAGTTTTTCAGCGGCTATTTCCGCTGCCTTGCCAAGCCCGACGATTGCCGGGACATTCTCGGTGCCGCCTCTCCTGCCGTTTTCCTGAATGCCCCCGTGAATCAACGGCA
>CAZFXX010000019.1:3077-20456 GCA_964522985.1 uncultured Desulfobacteraceae bacterium | reverse complement strand
GACTTGGAATCTTCCTTGCGGTGATGGTTGAAGGTAAAAATGACATCATCCGCCGTCAGGGTTTTGCCATTATGAAATTCCACGCCTTTGCGAAGTTTAAACTTCCAGACGCTGGCATCGGGGGTGGAATCCCAGGATTCAGCCAGTTCCGGGGTAGCATTGAAGTTGTGATCAATCTCTACAAGATTGTTTCTCAACTGCCAGTTAAGATTCTGGTTGTAGATGGACGTCAGTGTTGCGGGGTCCATGGAATCGGTGGTGGACCCCCCCGTGCAACCGATAATAAAGCGCCCGCCTTTCTTGGGTGCGGCAGCTTCGGCCCGGCCGGATAGAAGCGCCGGTGACACTGCGGCTGCAAGCCCCATGGCAGACATCCGCGAAATAAACTCACGCCGCGAAATCTTACCTTTCGTTAACAAATGTTCCAATTTTTTCAGATTCGACATGATACACTCCTCCTTTTCTCTGTTAAGGTGTTGATGTTTCCCGTTTAGCCCTTTGAATACCGCCGGCTGAACAAAGACTGGTTTTAAAAGGATATTGAAAAAGGTATGTCATATGAAATATTGCAGATAAATTTAAGGTGTTGTTTTTGTATAAAATACAAAAAATTAAATCACGGGCAAATCCATACGTCAAGGCGCAAAAAAAACGGTTACGACGTACACCGCCGTATAAAACGATAACAATACAAAAAACGATTCCTAATATTATAAACCGAAAAATAAAAAATAAACCGTATTTCTTTTTTTTTACACCCAAAACCATTGTATGTCAATAAATTAATCAATATTTTGATATCCTTTATTATGCCCCCGACTTAGGATAATTTTGGAAAATGGCAAAATCCATCTGTCAATTTACGTTAATTCCATACAACAGTTTGAAATTTAACGTTTTTTTTCAAAAAAACTCGGGCTTCAACGAGAAAAATATCTAATCGATGGGTATCCTCTTTTGAAAAAAAACTTTAAAGAAACAGCCATTCACAAACGGCAAAGTATCCAGTGGATAAAAGAGAAAAATGTCCTGGTCTGCCTGTCTCCTCTGGACCTGCCTGAAAAAATAACCGAATTTTCTGTTTACTCTTTAATCAGGTTTCCGAAGATATCAGCCAGGTGAAAACAATGGAGATGAAAGAATGGAAGGGATATATCCGGTAGTTTTGTGCCCGCCGCCCTCCGCAAGAAAGGGCGGCGGGAGTACTGATGTACTGTATTTCCGGTGTTGCCGTTACGTGGATTGGCAGATCAGGCCATCCACCAGCGTTCAGCATTGCGTAAACCATCCATCTCCATATGGGCTGAGATGGGGCCATGAGCCATCTTGTCTGAACTGGCTTCAACTATCTGGTTGAACATGGGAACCACCGTTCCGCCGTCGTTTCTGCAGATCTCCTGCATTTCCGCATACATTTTTCCACGTTTATCCGTGTCAAGTTCGGCCCTGGCGGCAATAAGCAGTTCGTCAAACCGTTTATTCGACCAGTGCGTATCGTTCCAGGGGGCACCGGTTTGATAGGCCACGGTAAACATCAGGTCTTCAACGGGACGTCCCGCCCAATAGCACATACACCACTCTTTTTTAATCCAGACATTGCTCCAGTACCCATCGCTCGGTTCCTGAACAACATTGATATTGATACCGGCTTTTTTAGCATGTTCCTTCATCATAATCGCTGCGTCGGTGGCACCGCCGAATGCCGCTTCGGCCGTATGCAGATTAAAGACGTGATCGAGCATCCCGGCTTTTCCCATATAATACCTGGCTTTGTCCGGGTCATATTTCCGCTGTTCAAGGTCTTTGGCAAAAAATCTATTTACGGAGGCAATGGGATGGTCATTGCCGGGCTCACCATAACCGCGCAGAATTGTTTTTACAAGTGCTTCACGGTCAATGGCGAGCTTTAACGCCATGCGGACGTTGTTGTCGTTATAAGGGGATTTATCCACAAGCATGGGGATGCTAAAGTGCGCTGTTCCGGTTACGGCATTGACATTTAAACCGGGCACTTTTTTCAAAAGATGGACTGTTTTCAGGTCAACACGATCCATGTAGTGTATGGCACCGGTTTTTAATGCACTGGTCCGGGCATTTCCGTCCGATATGGAGAGCAATTCAATCTCATCAAAATGAGCACGACCCGCTTTCCAGTAATTGGGGTTTCGCTTTGTAAGGGCACGGACCCCGGGTTCCCATGCCTGCAGCATATACCCGCCGGTACCGATGCCTTTTTCAAATTCCGGTCCTTTCGTTCCCTCCGGGCAAATAGTTAAATTGAAGTTGCCCATAGTGAACGGAAAGTCGGCATTCCCGCCATCAAGTTCAAAAACCACGGTATAAGGACCGTCTTTTTTTATAGTTTTAACGGGTTTTAAACTTCCTTTTGAAGCCGACTTGGAATCTTCACCGCGGTGGTGGTTTATGGAAAAAATGACATCATCCGCCGTCAGGGTTTTGCCATTATGAAATTCCACGCCTTTGCGCAGTTTAAACGTCCAGATCCTTGCATCGGGAGTGGACTCCCAGGATTCAGCCAGTTCCGGGATAGCATTGAAGTTGTGATCAATCTCTACAAGATTGTTTCTCAATTGCCAGTTAAGATGCTCATTATAGTTGGACGTCAGCGTCGCGGGGTCCATGGAATCGGTGGTGGAGCCTCCCGAACAACCGATGATAAAGCGGCCGCCTTTCTTGGGTGCGGCGGCTTCGGCCCGGCCGGATAGAAGCGCCGGTGACAGTGCGGCTGCAAGCCCCATGGCAGACATCCGTGAAATAAACTCACGCCGCGAAATCTTACCTTTCGTTAACAAATGTTCCAATTTTTTTAGATCCGACATGATACACTCCTCCTTTTCTCTGTTAAGGTGTTGGTGTTTCCCGTTTAGCCCTTTGAATACCGCCGGCTGAACAAAGACTGGTTTTAAGAGGATATTGAAAAAGGTATGTCATATGAAATATTGCAAATAAATTTAAGGTGTTGTTTTTGTATAAAATACAAAAAATTAAATCACGGGCAAATCCATGCGTCAAGGCGCAAAAAAAACGGTTACGACGCATACCGCCGTATAAAACAATAACAACACAAAAAGCAATTCCTGATATTATAAAGCGAAAAATAAAAAATAAACCGTATTTCTTTTTTATTACCCCAGAAACGATTATATGTCAATAAATTAATCGATATTTTGGTATCCTTTATTTGCCGGCCTACACTTTTTTAAAAAGACATCATTTTTTATGCCCGCTTCAAGATATTCTAAACTTGAAATCAGATAACATATTCACATACTTCAGGCTTTCCCCAATTTTAAATTTCAATATCTGGATGCAAAATCAACCAAATGCAAACCACTTTTGATCTGTCGTGACAGATGCCGGTATTTTGAATGGATATGGCCGGAAAGTAAAAAACACGGCACCCAATCGCCTTGTACGTCGCCTGTTTTCAGTGTTTTGTTTTATCCAGTTGCAGCATAGCGATGGACCCAAGTACCAATAGTCCCCCTGAAACCTGCACCGGGGTCATCAACTCACCCAAAAAAACAGCGGCTATAACACTGGCTGAAATGGGCTCTAATATGGCGGTAACGCTGGCATGGGCCGGGCGAATCCGTTTGATCCCCTGGAAATAAAGTCCAAAGGGAACAATGGTCCCCAGAGTACCGATAAATAAAATCCACCCCCACTGCACCGGTGAATATCGATGCATGAATGCTTCCAGTGGCGGGTGAAGCAGATTCCACATCAGCATGGCAAAAAGCAGCCCGTAAAGCAGTACGGTGTAAGGGGCGTACTTTCGCATGCCGTAATCACTGGAAATGGAATATACGGCAAAAGAGATCGCGGCAAGCAGACCGCTGATAATGCCGAGCCGGTTTAATACCAGAAGTTGCAGATCATATGCACCTACCACGAAAAAGCACCCTGTCAATGCCCCGAAAATGGCCAGGACACTGACAAACCCGATTTTCTGCCGCTGGATAAAAACCACGTACAACGCCACAAATGCAGGACCGGTATAATGGAGAAGTATGGCTGCCGACACGCTGATTTTACTGATGGCAAACAAATAAAAAAACTGGGCGGAGCCCAACCCAAGGACACCTAATAAAAGAAAATAGGGCAGGTCCCGTATCGATATCTTCAAGAGATCTGAATGCCTCAACCACAGCCAGAGCATCAAGCCGGCCCATGCCAGCGTTGTTCTCAGCTGTATAAGCTGGCTTGGGGTAATACCCGTGCTAAAGAGAAATTTGGAAGATGTCCCTGATATGGCAAATAAAACAGATGCCAGACAAACATAGAGGTATCCGTAACAAGCCGGTTGTTGATCAATTCCATTCATATGTTCAGCCTTGTTATCAATTGCTGCAGCCTCAATGCATCTTTGTTCGGTTTGCCAGGATTATAATGAGGCCAGGCAAACCCTGTCAAGCTTTGTGTCGCCCTCTATTCTAAAATTGAGAACATGATCCTGTCGGCCGGGTGGGCTGTAATTTATTCGTTTTTTATGTGACTATGGTTATACCAACTTGACATTTCCAAAAAATCATGATAACCAATCGGGAACAAATAAAGCCTTGCTTGCAGTACTATCCAAGAAAATCGGTATTAAACCGCCGATCAATGACGCGAAAATCTTAAAACGTCTGTTTTTGTACCAAACTTCCGTGCAATGTTGAAAATTTAACCGGAAATATTCAACATCTCCATCTGGTTGAATTTTACCTTCCATAAAAATAACACGGCACGTTTCAAGGGCATCGGTTACTGATTATTTATAAAATCTAATGCCGGAGAATAAAACCGGCTGCAGAATTAAAAGAAACGAAAGCATTTGTTTAACTATCGAGCAAAGGAGACGGATATGAAATTTATGGTATGTTATGACGGTTCAAAGGGAGCTAAAAAGGCACTGGCGCTTGCCCGGGACCACGCAAAAGTGTGGGGTGCCACATTGGAAGTGGTGGACTCAATTATGCGGGAGATAGCGCTAAAACGTTCCTTTGTTGAAAAAAGAGAACAATCTTTAGAAAATGAGATTAAAGAAGTTTTAAGCGGAAGTGGCATTTCCTACGAAGTTGCACTGCTTATCGATACGCTGAGTCCGGAAGAACAGATGGTTCGGTTTGCGGGAAAAGAGCAGATTGATCAGATATTTATCGGGATCGAGAAACAATCCAAAGTGGGGAAGCTGGTTTTCGGATCTACTGCTCAGTATATGATATTAAAGGCCCCATGCCCGGTGGTAACGATTAAGTAAAGAAGCCTGGCCCATCTTAAAAAAGATCAGACTGGACGCCCAGGGCCTGATCTGTTTTAAGCATCTGCGTGCTTTAATTTTTTCCAATTTTAAGTTTCACGATCAAGATACAAATCAATAAAGTATAAGCTGCTTTTAATTTGCCGAAAAGAATGCCTGATATTCTCTGTCAGGACTCAAACCACCACCGTTCCGCACACCGATTACCATCCATCTCCCAATTGCCTGCAGGGTTTTCGATTCTCAGCCTATTGGTGGCTGCCTCGATCCAGTTTCCGAACACCGGAATGATCACCCCGCCTTCATCCCGTACAATTTTCTGGCATTCCACGTATAATTCGTGCCGTCTGGCATCGTCAAGCTCGGCCCGGGCCTCTTTAAGCAGCCTGTTGAATTGATCGTGCTTCCAAAAGCTGTCATTCCATGCGGCATCTTCCGCATATGCGGTGGAAAACATCCAGTCGGCGGTGGCCCGGCCGCTCCAGTAACACATGCACCAGGGCTTTTTCATCCAGACATTGCTCCAGTAGCCGTCACTGGGTTCCCTTACCACCTCTATTTTGATACCGGCCCTGGCAGCCTGTTCCCTGTAAAGAACGGCGGTGTCCACGGCGCCTTCAAAAGCGGCGTCGGCCGCATGCAGTTTAAACGGGTAATCCAGCATTCCCGCCTTTTTCATGTGGAACCTTGCCTTGTCCGGATCATACTTTCGTTGCGGCAGTTCCGAGGCATGGTATTTCTGTGCGGGTGCTATCGGGTGATCGTTTCCCACTGTGCCGAAACCACGCAGGATGACCTTCACTAGCTGCTCACGGTCAATCGCGTATTTTAACGCAAGCTGGACATCAAGGTTATTAAACGGGGCCCTGTCGGTAAGCATCGGGATCGAGTAATGCTTTGTCCCGGTGACGTTGATGATCTGAAAACCGGACACCCGCTTGAGCAGATGGACAGTTTTAAGCTCAAACCGGTTCATTGCATCGACCCGGCCGGTATTTAAGGCGGTGGCCCTGGCCGTGACATCCGCGATACCGATGGTTTCCACCTCGTCAAAGTGCGCGCGCCCCTGTTTCCAGTAATTGGGATTCTTTTTGGCAAAGGCACTGTATCCGGGTTCATAGCTGTCCAGGATGTAACCGCCGGTGCCCATTCCCTTTTCCCAGTCGGTCCCGTTTGTACCGGCCGGAACGATTGTCAGGTGCGGGTCACTCATGATAAAAGGAAAGTCTGCGTTTCCTCCCTTCAGCGTAAACACCACCGTTTGTTTACCGTCGGTTTTGCTGTCTTCGATGGGATCGACAATGCCCTTTGCAGCCGACCTGGAACCTTTTTCACGATGGTGGTTAATGGAAAAAATCACGTCCTCGGCATCCAGGGTTTTTCCATTATGAAATTCAACGTCCCTGCGCAGCTTAAAGGTCCATTGAGAAGCATCTGATGAGGGTTCCCAGGTTTCAGCCAGTTCGGGAACAATATCGCCCTTATGGTCTACCTCAACCAGGCAGTTCCGATTTTGCCAATTGATATTATAAGCCATGGCATCGGTTATGGTCGCCGGATCAAGCGAATCGGTGGTGGAGCCTCCGGCCATACCAAGCCTGAGCCGCCCGCCTTTTTTCGGTGTTGCCGCATGCGAATCGGTGGCCATAAATCCCGCCGGCAGTGTGGCTGCAATCCCCAAAGCAGATAAACGGGCCAGAAAGTCGCGGCGGGTTATTTCCCCCTGCGCTAACAAATGCTCAAGTTTTTTTGCTTCCGACATGATTGATTCTCCCTTTGGCTTTTATCATCTCAAACCACTGAAGCTTCTTGTATCTCCTTGAGTCCGATTCCCTTTTCTTTTCGCATTTTTAAAACATTATCAAGCCAGTCCGGATCCATCTCAGGAACAGAAGAAAGCAATAATTCCGTATATTCATGATACGGCGGTTCAAGGACTTTCTTTTTCACGCCCTGCTCAATAATTCTGCCCTGCAGCATAACGACGATCTCATCGGCTATTGCCTTCACTGTTGCCAGGTCGTGGGTAATAAAAAGATAGGACACTTGCAATTCATTTTGCAGATCCTGCAGCAATTTCAAAATGCCTTCTGCCACCAGCTGATCCAGAGCCGATGTTACTTCATCACAGATAATCAGATCCGGTTTTGCAGCCAGGGCCCGGGCAATACAGATTCGCTGCTTTTCGCCCCCTGACATTTCACTGGGGTAGCGATCGATATATTTTTTAGGCTTCAATTCGATCATCTCCAGAAGCTCTCTGATTCTATCTTCCTTTTCCTTGCCATGCATATGAAAATAAAATGCAAGGGGGCGCCCGATGACATCCCTCACTTTTTGCCGGGGGTTCAGGGCCGTGTCCGGCATCTGGTAAATCATCTGCATGATTTGGAGTGTATCTCGTGTGCGGGATTTTAAGGCCGGTGGCAGCACTTTGCCGCCATAGGTGACTGTCCCTTCAAGCGGCGGCAGCAGACCGGTGATAACCCGCGCCAGGGTACTTTTGCCGCTGCCCGATTCACCTACCAGGGCCACGGTCCTGGCGCGTTTGACAACCATGTTAATATCTTCAAGGACTTTTTCATTGGCTTTGCCCGTGTAACTGGCCGATATATTGTCGACTTTCAGGACAACATCGTGCTCAGTGGCGGAAAGATCCCGCTCTTCCCTGAGGCTTCGCACTGAAAGCAGGGCCCGGGTATAGTCCTCTTTTGGATTGGCCATCAGGTCCCTGGCATTATTTTCCTCGACGAGATTACCGTATCTGAGTACCATGATGCGGTCTGCCACTTGAGCCACTACGGCCAGATCGTGGGTGATATATATCGCTGCCGCGCCAAATTCCCGGGTTATTTTCTTGATGGCGACCAGAACCTCAATCTGTGTTGTCACATCCAGCGCAGTTGTCGGTTCATCAAAGATGATGAGATCCGGTGTGCAGGCCATCGCCATGGCCACCATGGCGCGCTGGAGTTGGCCTCCCGATACCTGATGGGGATAGCGGTAACCGATCCCTTCCGGATCCGGCAGAAGGAGACGCCGGTAAATATTCACGGCTTTTTTTTCCGCTTCGTGGAAACCCATCAAACCATGCCGAAGCGGCGCTTCCGCATACTGTTTGATCAGTCGATGGGCCGGATTGAATGAGGCGGCGGCGCTTTGGGCGACATAGGAGATACGCACCCCCCGGATTTTTCTCAGTTTCGCTTTTGACGCGCCGAACAGTTCCATGCCGTCAAAGACAATCGATCCGGAGGAGATGCGGCAGCCCCCCCGGGTGTAGGCCATGGAAGCAAGTCCGAGGGTCGATTTTCCCGCTCCGGATTCTCCTATCAGGCCCAGAACCTCCCCTTTATCCAAAGTGAGATCAAGGCCTTTTATGATGGGCAGCCATTTTTCTTCATCTGAACTGTAGCCGTCTATCTTTATTTTTTTCATTTCAAGTAGATGGGTCATTGGTAATTTACCTCACAGAAGCGTTAATGTTAATCTTTCAATCCGCTGGTGATCTTTAAAAACCAGTCGACAATCAAATTGACACCCACCGTCAGGAACGCAATCGCTCCGGCGGGCCATAACGGTGTAAAAATACCGAAGGTGATCGCTCCCGCATTCTCCCGAACCATGCCGCCCCAGTCTGCCGTGGGGGGCTGGATGCCAAGACCCAGAAAGCTGAGCGCGGCGATGAATAAAAATACGAAACAAAAACGCAGACCGAACTCCGCAACCAGCGGCGGCATTGCATTCGGCAAAATTTCTTTTCGCATGACCCAAAAAATCCCTTCACCGCGAAGTCTGGCGGCTTCAACAAACTCCATGACATTGATGTCCATGGCCACGGCCCGTGAGAGGCGAAAAACCCGGGTGGAATCAAGCACTGCAATGACCAATATCAGCGCGACCACGGACGTGCCCACCACCGACAGCGCCATCAGGGCAAAAATAAGTGTTGGAAACGCCATGAGGATGTCTACAATCCGGCTGACCGCCAGTTCTATCCAGCCCCCGATGACGGCCGCAAAAAATCCGATCAATGCGCCGATAATAAACGAAAGCAATGTAGTGGCAAAAGCGATTACAATGGTGTTTCGAGCACCGTATGTCAATCGTGTGAACATATCCCGCCCCAGGTGGTCCGTGCCCAGCAGATGGTCCAAACTCGAAGGAAGCCAGACGTCGCCCACGATTTCCGTTTCTCCGTAGGGGGCGATCACCGGTGCCAATAGGGCGGCAAAGACATTAAGCAATACCATTGCAAGGCCGATGCGAGCGCTTAGAGGGGAATGTCTCAGCAATTTAAAAAAAACCATCGAATTTTTCTCCTTATTTTGATTTTGGATGCAGTAACCTGGGGTTGCTGAGAATTGACAGGATATCCGCCAAAAGGTTAAGCGAGATATAAACGGCGGCAAAAACAAGGCCGCTGGCCTGAACAACGGGAATATCCCGTTTCGCTACCGAGTCAACCAGAAGCTGGCCCAAACCCGGGTAAACAAATACCACTTCAACAATGACAACACCCACCACCAGATAGGCCAGGTTAAGGGCGACGACGTTAATCACCGGTGAGAGGGCGTTGGGAAATGCGTGCACAACAATCACCCGCATCCGTTTCAGCCCCTTCAATCTGGCCATCTCTACATATGAACTGGCCAGGACATTAATAACGGCCGCACGGGTCTGGCGCATCATGTGGGCTGTAACAATAAATGTAAGGGTCAGGCTGGGCAGAACAATGGCATCAATTTTATGCCAGAACGGCATTTGGTCGTTGATATTGGAAATGCTCGGGAAAACAACCAATTTTACCGACAGCAGTGCGATCAGGATATAGGCAACAAAGAATTCAGGAAAGGAAATCGCGCTAAGGGTGGTTGTGGAAATGGCCTTGTCGAACAAGGTATCGCGATAAAGTGCGGCCAAAAGCCCGAGGATTATGGCAAGGGGTATGGCGATCACTGCCGCCGAGCTGGCTAAAAATAGGGTGTTCGCGAATCGCCATCCGATTAAATCTTTAATCGGCCGGCCGTTGGCAAGGGAGTTTCCCAGATCACCCTTGGCAATACTGTTCAGCCAGGCAAAATAGCGGATATGGGGCGGAAGATCCAACTTGAGCTCTTTTCTAAACGCCGCAACGGTTTCAGGCGTTGCGCTTTGCCCCAGAATCGCTTGTGCGACATCACCCGGGAGCGCATCCACGCCAACGAAAATAAGAATAGAGATGACGATTATCGTCATCAATCCCAATCCGAGGCGTTTGATTACCATTGTAAATATATCTTTCATTTTTTCACCATGTTATGGAATTTGTGAGATAAGTTCCGGCTTGATCTTCACCTGCCTTGCTCCGGGAAAAAAGGGTGAAGAAGGTTAATTTTGAAACGAATAGTATGCGATATCTGCTGAAAAACTCCCAATTGAGCAAACCACCGGCGTTTGGAGCATTTCACGCCTTCTAAATTCAAATTTAAAGCAAAATGGTTAAACTTATCGCTTGCAGCCCCAACAATATCGGCAACCATTGGAACAGGGGCAGCCGCTTCGTCTTTGACGATACGCTGCATTTTTACGTGCATCTCAACAGGCAATTTTGCCCAGTACCTGCAGGTGCTCCAGTTTTTCCCAATTTTGGCATGATCACCTCCTCTATTTTGGCTTAGGTATTATTATTTGCATATAAAAGGTTTCCTGTATCTATAACCGTTCAACAACAACGATTATCTCAAGTCAAATGGATTTGGTCTGTCAATCGTCTTTTTTTAACACGAATCCGAATGCCCAAAAGCATATCAAGGGTATGCCCGGCCAAACAAAATACATATAAAATTTTTGTTATCGCCGATCAAACCGGGTGGGGGCACTGTCTATCATCTGGTATTGACGAACTATCTAAAGGGATACAGACAGTGCCAACATACAATGTTTACCAAAAAATGAAATAACAAGCGATTCAAAAGATTGTATCTTATATAGCAATTAATGATTCTATTCGCAACAATTAAATAACATTTGATTTATTTTAAGCCACCCGTACCCGGATACCCTTACCGATTGACCGATGGCCCGTGCCCATGAACAAGGTTGGTTGCAAGTGTATCCGCTGCCGCGTCATTCCCTGTCGTCATGACGTTAACCGCCATACGCACTGCCCTGCAGGAGCCTGTTTGCAGGGTCACGGGAAATAATACGTGTTCCGAGTTGGGCCGGATAAATTACTTTTTCCACTGCCCCTATCCAACGAAACCATCCCTGTGCGATCCGGCCTTGTAACTTTTCGGGAGCGGTGTGCTTTCTTCAAACGGCATGGCCAGTTTGAAAACACCATCATCAAATCGGGAAAAAACTTTTAGTTCACCTTTTTCAAAAACCCGCAACATGGCCTTATTGTGCTCAAGGATTTCAGCCACAAACCCCTTCAAGCCTCTATCTTTTGCCAGCTTTATCAACATGCGGTACATGTAGGGTGCGATACCGAGGCCGTGATAAGCCTCATCGACAAAAAAAGCCAAATCACCGAATTCCGCTTCGTCTATTTTTGCAAAACGGGCCTCGGCAATGATGGTTTCATTTTTAGGGTCTCCAAGCAGTGCAACAACGGAGATATCCGTACGGTAATCAATGTTGACATATGCCTGCATTTCCTCATGCGTCATGATTGAGATAGGAAAAAAAAACCGACTGTGGATAGCCTTTTTCGAAAACCGATAGAATAAATGCCGCATGGCACCTTCATCCGATGGCCTGGTAGGTCTAAAACGGACCTTAATCCCACCCTTAAAGACATGCTCATCCATGATGCCGGATGGGTATAGTCGTCCGATATTTATGGGATATATTTGATCCGGAGAGAGTATCCGCTTCTCTTTTGCAACCTGGATCAATGCCTCCCTGTCATCCGGATGGGCAATGTCGATTAAAGCTTGTGCGCGCTCCCTTAGAGTACGCCACTTCAAGTTTGCAATGCCGTATTCCGTGACAACCGCATCGATGGATTCGCGCATATTAAATTGATTCCGAAGATCTCGAAGCATCGCAACGATATTGGGTGCCCCCCTGTTGTTTCTACTGGGCAGTCCAACAATGGTCCGTCCGCCTGGAGAAAATTCGGTACCGGTAAAAAGGTCGGCCGCCTGGCCCGGACCGGTTATGATATTGCCCTTACTGACGGAAAAAGAAATACGTCCCAGCAAATCGACTTTACGGGCCTTATCTATCACAACAAAGTTAGGATTTCGGCCGATCAGTATCGGGTTTAACACCTGTTCGATGCTCTGGAATTCAACAACCGGATTACGGTCCAGCCACTGCAGCAGACGGGCCGTGCCCAGTGCGTAAGACGTCACTGATTTCCCTCGGAACACCTCTTTTCGATAGTTGGATACCGCACCGCTCTTGACCAGGTCCATGAGCGCATCCGTAAAACACACCGTATGGATACCCAGGTGATGCCTGGGCATCAGATTCCGACTCAAGGCCTCGAACAATGGGCCGGTATCAAAATTGATACAATCACCGTCGTGTATCAGCTGCGCAATATTTGCGGCCACTTTGTGGATGACGGGACTGGCAGGTATTCGTTTGTAATAAAGCGGGGGTACCGTTGCTTCAACAACAAGATCGAAATCAGAAAAAGAAACAATCGTATCACCCAGCGTAAAGGGAATCTGAGTATTGATTTCTCCCACCACCAGGGACGCTTTATCCATGGCTTCCCTTGCAATATCGACAGCTACACCCATGCTGCAGTATCCCTCACTGTTCGGCGGTGTAATCTGCACGAATGCCACATCAATCGGAATTCGATTGGACTTGATCAGTTCCTGTATCTGGGAAAAACGCCCGGGGATCAGATCGACATTACCCGCGAAAACCGCCTCACTTGAAATCCATGTGGAAAAAAAGGTTTTAAGCCGATATTTCTTGTAATCCAGTTTTTTTAATGAAAAAAAATCAGTATGTCTGGTTAGTTGAATCAATTCCAGGTCATTGAGATTGGGATAATCAGCGGCAAACAGTTGTTGTGTGAGGGTTTGTGGCTCTGCAACGCCACTTCCCAAAAAAATACTCATCCCGGGTCTGATATGGTTCAATACTTGTTCAGGGGGTATCACCCGCTGTTGCCATTGCATGTGGTTTTCATAATCTCTCATTGATTTTTTATCCAGTTAAATGAAATCATAACCGTATTTCTACCTTTGCACGGATGTGAAAAAGGTCGAATACATCGTTTCCAACCCGGTTTGTCGGAATTATAACGAGACCGTGTAAACCTTGTCAAGTATTTGTAACCCTTTTATTCTACGATGTTAACGCCGGCCCCCAGCCCGGATAAACCGATAATACAAAAACGAAAGCACCAAGGTCCACACAAATTACAATATCCAGATCTGAGATTACGGCCATGCCTTATAGGACAAAAAATCAAAGGTTTTGACGAGATATGGAAGATATGAGTGGTGCGTCATGAGTTGTGAAAGACACACAATCACTACTTTATTCATCGCGCTACTCAGATCAGAACCTATACCTCACGACTTTCATATAAAGTGTGCCGATCAAATGTGCGCAAGTTACCATGCGTCTTTTCCCTGTTCCGGCTGTGATGTCCGTTTTAACAAAACCGATTTTTTAACTGCCTGCCGAAAAATTGGTATTGAAAACAGTTTAAAAAAAATCTAATGTAATGCCAACTGGTTATGGGCTGAACTTAATTTGATTGCAGCAAAAAAATTTATATGAACAATGTGACATCATGGCGGTGATTTTTACAAAAAATGTTGCATCCGGCTGGCGGAAACCATTGACCATCAGTGTCGTCTGTGCGGTATTGACGGGCATCTCTTATGGTTTCGGCATCTATCTGTTTCCCATGGTCATGCCGGAGATGATTCAAGACCTGCATTTGAATTATACCCATGCCGGAACGATTACGGGAATGGGCCAGATGTCAGCTTTATCGACCGTTCCTCTGGCCGCTTATCTGACCGGCCGGATCGGCGGGCTGCGGGTGATTGTCGCTTGCCCGCTCATTGGGGCCGTGATGCTGGCGGCGATGTATTATGTACAGGGTTTTTACAGTTTGTTGGTTCTCAATTTTCTCATCCGGGGCTGGCCGATCATGGTGTGGATTCCGCTTGTCGCCGTTGCGGCAGAGCATATCGATTTCAGGTGGCGTGCCACCATGCTGACCGCATCCTCTAGTGGGGCCTGTTTTTTTATTTTACCTTGTCCGATACAAGGAATAACGCGGCGTTTGCAACATCCCAGGCTTCCCCCATTTTTTTCATGGGAACTCTTGCATTGCGATCCTGACGCATCTTTTCCATGTCCCCATTGTACAGCTTCATGATCTCTTCGTAGATAAGCGGTGTGTCGATCATACCGGGCATGATACCGTTTACCCGGATGCCTTTATCTGCGAACTGGTAGGCCACAATACGGGTAAAGGCGTTGACGGCGGACTTGGAAACCAGATACATGAGTTCCTCGGAAAACTTCGACATAACCGCACTTACGGAAGAGATGTTGATGATGGATCCGCCGCCGCTTTTCAGCATATGGGGTATGACAGCCCTGCAGGTAAGGAACATGCCCTTGACATTTACGTTCATGGTCTGGTCCCAGTCTTCTTCCTTTGCCTCCAGCAGGCTGCCAATTTTCGACCTGTGCCGTGGTGAAAGATGCGTCTACTGCAGTGGATGAGCTTAAAAATTAAAACTTCAGGATTTTAAATAAAACCTCTGACGTGAGCCATAATAAAAAAAATTGTAACGATTCCGCGCATTATTCGTTATATATATATAATGGAAATTTATAGTTCGTTTTACCGCAACCACAAAGACAAATTATTCGGATACCTGATGCGGTTGTCCGGAGACTACCAACTGGCCTGTGATATAATGCAGGAAAGCTTTACGCGCTTTCTGGAACATTACGCCGGCAACGTCCTTAATCCGTCTCTGCTCTATACCATTGCCAGGAATGCAGTTTTGGACAACGCCCGAAAAAAAGGACAACAAAAAGACAACAGTGAACAGTTCGATAATCGACGCCCTGATCCGGAAAAACAACTGCTGATCCGGGAGGAATACAGAAATGTTCTGGCGGCCATGCAGCAACTGGAAAAAACAGAAAGGGATATCCTGTCTCTAAAGGTAAGCAGCGATATGACCTATCGTGAAATTGCCGTTATCACGGGGATCAGCGAGGCTAACGTAAAAGTTAAGGTCCACAGGGCGCGTATCAAGCTTAAAAAAAATCTCAGGATGGGAAAAGATGATGGATGAAATGATCAGCATGTATATTGACGATGAGATGACGTTGGACGAAAAGAGTGCATTTATTAAAAAGCTCCGGACAGATGTCGTTTTTTCGAATGAAGCCATGGACCTTTTACGGCAGGAGAAACTTATTCGCTCAAAAATTGTGGAACGTCTTCCGGTGTTTGATGTGGCCCCCCGTTTTGACTGGAAAAAAGTTTTAAGACCCTTTTTTCAGCCAATGGGTATTGCAGCGTCGGTCTTTGCCACAGTCATTATTCTTCTTTTAATTTACACTCCCCAGCCGGCGCAGGGCCCGCTTTCCAAACGGTTTGTCATTTTTCGACCGAATGTAAGCCATGTTGATATCACGGGCACTTTTACAGACTGGAAACGCATCCCCATGAACAAAATTGGCGATAGCGGATACTGGGAAATTTCTCTGAATCTTAGCGAGGGAGAACATCGCTTCGCTTATATACTGGAAAACCGGACTTCTTTTGCCGATCCCACCATGCCCACCCGTGAACTGGACGATTTTGGCGGGGAAAATTCTGTTTTTTACGCTGCCCAAAGAATATGAAACTATTTATATCCGCCGTATTCATTCTGATAATCGGCCTGAATGGATGTGCAAGCCATTATTATCAAATTAAAGATAATACAATGTACTTCTATCTAAAAAAACCATCTGCCCGCACTATTCAATTTGCACACTCAAAAGATGGGTACACCCTTCATCCGGCAAAAAAGATTGATTCACGAACATGGCGGATAATGGTGCCTGCTGATTCCGAATTCAGCTATTTTTATCTTGTCGACGGCAACATATTTCTGCCGCCCTGTCCCCTCAGAGAAAAAGACGATTTCGGCACTGAAAACTGTATTTTTATACCAATTTTGTAACCTTTCTCCCCCAAATTCGTTTACGTATCAAAAGCGATTATTAATATTATAAAGGAGGCAAGATAATGAAAAAAATTTTTCTGATCATGATCATTTTAGTTCTCTGTTTTTCAACAGCCCAGGCGGATGCGATCGATGACGGTTTGCCCGCAGGGACCACCGAACAAATCAGAATCCATGTACGAGCTATGATAGAAGCCGGCATACCGGATAAGGATGCCGTCAGAATGACCCGGACGATGATGCAAAATCGATTTCAAAACCAAAATATCCTGCATGCGCAGCAGACCGTCATTGATGTCGTCGCAAATGATTTACCGGCAACTCCTGTTATGAATAAGCTGTATGAAGGCATCGCAAAAAATATCCCCGCAGGCAATGTGGTACAAGCCATGGGCAAGACACAGGCACGTTACGCCCACGGTTATCGCTATGCAAAGATGTTAGCTAAAAGCCAGCACCGTATTGATGCTATCGGAAATGCAATTGCGCAAGGACTTGCGGCCGGGATGAGCGAAGCTGATGTTGATCGTACGATGCAGAATTTGCAAGAAAGAGCACGGAAGATGACACAAACCCGTTCCGAAGCACTTGCCGAAGAAAGCACGTTAGCTTTAAAGACCATGGCACGCTACGGTATTTCCTCTGAAACCGCTGCGAATGTTGTATGCGAAGCATTAATGAAGCAACTCAGTGTTCAGGAAATAAAACAGATACGTCAATCTTACATGCATCAAAATACAGCTCTCGCTGAAAAACAGACCGCCTATAGCCACAAAAAAGGCATGTCTATCGGTCCCAGTGATTCAGGTAGTTCCGGTGATTCCAGCGGCTCCGGTAGCTCCTCAGGTAGCTCGAACGGTTCCGGCGGCACTGATGGCTCTGGTGGTTCCGGCGGTTCCGGCGGTTCGGGCGGCCAATAATCATCCTCAAAAGTATATACTTATC
>CAZFXX010000019.1:0-2977 GCA_964522985.1 uncultured Desulfobacteraceae bacterium | reverse complement strand
GGCGGTTCCGGCGGTTCGGGCGGCCAATAATCATCCTCAAAAGTATATACTTATCAGAGACAACGCCTGACTGGATAACCGTCTGAAACGGCGGTTATCCAGCTTTCCCGCCGCTTCCCCATGGAATATTTCTGTATAATCCATCATAGCAGTGTCCCTCCAGATCGGCTATATGGGTCTGCACATAACCGATCACTACCAAAAAATAATATGCGGATAAATTCTTTGCTTCGCCACCTATTCTTAGGGTCATTGAGCTACGAAGCATACCGATTCGGGCATCTTTTTCCCTGCTCAGGCCATGAAGCTGTTCTCATCAGGCAAAAAGTTCCCTTAAACGGCTACGAAAAAAATAATAAATACCTTGCCTGTTAAGATAATTTGTTAGATACTGAATAAATATAACAGATTTGGTCCGCTATAAACCTCTATAATGATAATCTGTAAACACCCGACTTGCATTGAATAAAATCAAATACTTTCTTTTTCTAAAGCTTTGAATATTTATTTGATAATGTGTGACAGGATTTGGGCTCTGTTACGATGCAATTTATAGCTGCTATAATCTCGGCATATTGCCCGTTTATATGTCCGATTTACGCGCGGGAAAGGGTACTACCGGAGGGATCTGGCGAATATGTCGTGCTGTTGCACGGGATAGGGCGAACCAGACGACCGATGGAAAAAATTGAAAAACGACTTCAGGAGGCAGACTTTAAAGTCTGGAACGAGAGATATCCGTCGACATCGAAAACAATTAAATCACTGACTGAATCCCGAATTGCAGTGGCGGTGGCTTTTTGCCGTAGGAAAAATGCGACAAAAATTCATTTTGTCACCCATTTTATGGGAGGCATCTTGGTACGGCTGTATCGCCAGAATAACAGACTTCCGGCCGGCAGTAGACTCGTCATGCCAAGCCCGCCCAACCACGGTAGCGAAGTGGTTGACCGGTTTAGAAAATTGTCTGCATTCAAATGGCTTTTCGGGCCGGCCGGCCAGGAATTAAGGACTGAATTGCAAAGCATGCCCAACCAGTTAAGGCCTGTATCGGCCGACATCGGTGTCATCGCTGGTGAAAAATCAAGCGATCCTGGTTTTCAATAATCATACCCGGGAAAAATGACAGCAAGGTGGTTGTGTCAAGCACCCGATTGCAAGAGATGAATGATTTTTTGACTGCCGAATGTGGACATACTTTTATTATGAACAACCCTGATGTGATTGACCAAATCGTTTTTTATCTGCAAAACGGGCAATTCATGCGCTAAGGGCTCGTGAAAGCTTATCATTTCGCATCGTTTCATCACTATGGAGGAAAATGAATAAACAGGCTCACGTAAAAACAAATAAACTCCCAAAACCGCAAGTACAGGGAAATTTTTCTTTAGAAACAGCACTTTTAGAGCGTCGCTCGGTCAGCAGTTTTCAGAAAACGTCAATCTCACTTGACGAACTCGGTCAATTGCTGTGGGCTGCCCAGGGTGTGACCAACCCTGAAAATTTCAGAACTGCGCCCTCTGCCGGTGCATTGTACCCCATCAATATTTATGCGGCTGTCGGGAATGTCAACGGGCTGGAACCCGGCGTCTACAAATACCGGCCTCACACCCACGACATGGTAGAGACGGGTAACGTGGACAAACGTGATGCCCTCTGTCGGGCAGCCCTGATACAAACGACGATTCGTCAGGCCCCGGTTGTCATTGTACTGGCGGCCAATTTTGAAAAAACAACGGTAAAGTACGGACGGCGGGGCTTTCGGTATGTACTGCTGGAAGCGGGTCACACCGCGCAAAATATCTGCCTGCAGGCGGTGGCCCTGCATCTCGGGTCGGCGGTCATCGGTGCATTTTCCGATGCAAAAGTGAGCAGGATCATAGGCCTTGACAGAGGCTATACGCCTCTATATCTTCTGCCCCAGGGAAAAACAGCAACGGCTTCAAAATAGCTTTACACCTAGCAAATGCGTCAACTTATATCCCTGCCACCGGCACACCGGTCTTTTCAGAACCGGTTCCCATATCTCCCATTATCAAAAAACAAGGTTGCGTCCATCGTCACGGCAGTAAAAGGCCTTGAATGAAAACCAAAAACCTACGAATCTCAATAGGTTGCCTTTCACGCGAACTGTATCCGAGGCGTCCGGGTAATTTGTGGAACAAATTAAGGAGAATGCATTTCGAGTTTGGATAATATTCTTGCAAATAATTTTATATTACAGTAATATCAATATGTTTATGCAATGGCCGGCCAAATCCTATTTGGGCATAACAAGGCATGGGGTGATACATTGTGAGTAATAAGGGCGGCTAAATCACCAATTTATTCTTTACTGGCCAAATACCATATTTTGCTACTTTCATATGAAACAAAATTAAAAACAGGGAAACAATTGCTATTTTGATAAAATCCATATTTAGAAATATTTTCAACAAACTAAACCTTTCGAAACAGTCGAAACCGCATTCCGCCATTTCAACGCAGGGGCAAACAGCAAAAACCGGAATAAAAAAAGAAAAACCGGCGGGCATACGAAAAGAGGCCGACGCAAAAGCCGGCAAAAGGCTCCCTCACCGCCAAAAACAACGGAACATACCAAACAAAGCGACCGGACACTCGGAAGATAAAAAGGCATATAGGAAAGAACCATGGAATATTTCAAAATTTGAAATTCCGGTAATCAAGGGCCATACCAGATTCCACGATCTGGAACTGCCAACCCCGGTTATGCATGCCATTTTCGACCTTAACTTTCGGTATTGTACACCCATTCAATCTGAAATTCTCCCCAGCACCCTGGCCGGCAGGGATGCCACTGGCAGGGCACAGACCGGAACCGGGAAAACCGCGGCTTTCCTGATCACCGTCATTACAAAAATAATCCGACAGCCGCTCGGCGCTCGACCTGAAAAAGGAACGCCCCGGGTGTTGATTCTGGGCCCCACCCGGGAACTGGTGATGCAGATAGCGGCCG
>CAZFXX010000018.1:0-21765 GCA_964522985.1 uncultured Desulfobacteraceae bacterium | reverse complement strand
ATTTCTTCGGGAATTTCTATTGTAACCGTGTCGCTTCCCCGTGCTTCGGCAAGATTTGCGGTGGCAGCCGCAGCAGCGGCACTGGCCTCGGTGATGGATCCGGGAATGTCTTTGGGGCCCTGAAAAACCCCACAGGTATAGATGCCCGGAGAGGAAGTGGCCACCGGGGTAAAGGGATCGGTCTGTATAAAATGATGCCCGTTGAGTTCAATCCCCAGCCGCTCGGCCAGATCCACTGAGCTTTGCGGAATTTCCAGCCCCACCGAAAGGACCAGCATGCTGAATATTTCTTGTTTGATATTGCCGCTTTCATCCACATACCGTATGGCCAGGTCACCGGTTTCAGGCACCTCATCCACCGAGTGAATTCGGGCCTTGACAAAATTGACCCCCTCTTCATGCCTGGCCCGGTCATAGTATTTTTCGTAATCCTTGCCAAATGTCCGCATGTCCATATAGAAGACAACGCAGTCCAGGTCCCCGTGGGCGTGTTCCTTGGCAATCATGGCCTCTTTGACCGCGTACATGCAGCATACCGAAGAACAGTAACTGTTGCCGCAGCGATTGCTGTCCCGGGACCCCACGCACTGCAGCCACGCAATTCGTTTGGGTTCCTCGCGATCTAAGGGCCGCATCAGATGCCCGAAATAGGGCCCCGAGGCACTTAAAATCCGTTCGAATTCCTCACTGGTGACAACGTTGGCAAATTTATCATACCCCAGGTAATCCAGGCCCGAAGGGTCAAAGCCCTGGCTGCCGGCGGAAAGAATGATCGAGCCGACAGTCAACTCGCTCTGTTTTTCCCTGTCCGTGTAGCTGATGGCACCGGCTAGGCACATTTTTTCACACAGCCCGCAGCCGATACAGGTCTCCATGTCAATGGCAAAGGCCAGGGGGACTGCCTGGGCATATTCGATATAGGCGGCCCGGCGCTGATCCAGGCCCTTGTTGTAGGTGTTGATCGCAGATACTGGACAGTGCCCGGCGCATTCTCCGCATCCCGTGCATTTGACCGGGTCGATGAAGCGCGGATGGTTGGCAAGGGTGACCGTTAAATTCCCGGGCTGCCCGGTTACTTTTTTGATTTCACTGCTTGTAATCAGGTTGATGTTCAGATGCCGGCCGACCTCGACCAGTTTTGGCGAAATCACTCACATGGCACAGTCATTTGTGGGAAACGTTTTGTCCAGACGCGCCATCATGCCGCCGATGGTGGGCGATTTTTCCACCAGGTGCACATAATAATCCGAATTGGCCAGATCCAGAGCTGCCTGCATACCGGCGATTCCGGCACCGATCACCATGACGGAACCGCTTTTTTCAGGATTGTCTGATCCCATTGTCTCTCCTTATCAAATTAAAGCACTGCAAATACGGGTTTTCTATCGACCATCTCCTTGAACACCACCATGCCGGTTTTTTCCATGTCCGTCAGCAGATAGGAAATTTTTTGAAGATCCACTCCAATCCGGGAGCTGATTTCGCGAACGGAAACATGCCCCTGTTTGATCGCCCCGCAGATCAAATTTTTGTAATACTCTTTTTCCAGAACCGCATCGAGTATGGATTCAAGCTTCTCCGGTACCCATTTCCGGCCATATACATCCCCTGTCCGGGTCAGCTTGACCTGTTTGCCCACTATCCACCGCAGGGTTTCCCCGTCAAGGGTCTGCATGGCGGCTTCCAGTTCCAGATCAAATTCGGATGGATCAAATTTGCCCATGGCTCTGACAGATTCGGTGACCTGGGTAGCTATGTCTGCAAACCGCTGGGCCTCGGCCGAAGATACCCAGTAAAGGTGCAGTCGGTCTTTGCCGAGGCCGCAAAGATCCAGTAATTTTTGCGTCATGGTGATTTTTTTTTCAGCTTGAATATTACCATCCAGGTAATGGCAGTCACCGATGTGTCACCCCGACACCAAGATGCCGTCGCATCCCTGTTTTAAGGCCTTGAGGATAAATACCGGATCAACCCGGCCCGAGCACATCACGCGTACCGTTCTGAGATTGGATGGGTACTGTAACCGTGAAACCCCTGCCAGGTCGGCCCCGGCATAGGCACACCAGTTACAGAGAAAGGCTACGATCTTGGGTTCAAATTCTACCATCTGTTTACCTCGTTGTCGGTTGATGTCGTGTCCCAAAAATATCAATCAAATGACCGCCTCGATTGCCGCATCAATCTGGCAATCTCTGAAATGAAGCATATCAATGGCATGCTGCGGGCATGATGCCGCACACAGGCCGCACCCCTTGCAGGATGCTTCAATATTCAAAGCCCGATAGCCCTTGCCCGCCACCGGCTCCATCTCAATGGCGCCGAACGAACAAACCTCACTGCACAATCCGCAACCGATGCACAGTTCCCGATCCACCCGTGATACAAGCGGCGATACGGCGATGGAACTGCGCGCCAGTACGGTTGCGGCCCTTCCGGCCGCAGCCAGGGCCTGGGAAATACTTTCATCAATGGATTTGGGATAATGGGCCAGGCCGCAGACAAACAGGCCGTCTGTGGCGAAATCCACCGGACGCAGTTTGGCGTGGGCCTCCATGAAAAATTTTTCGGTGTTCAAAGGAATTTTGTAAAGATGTGCGATCTCTTCGGGATCATCAGGTTCGATGGCTGTTGCCAGGTTGACAAAATCCGCTCTGATCCGTACTGTTTGTCCTATTGTCGGCTCCCATACTTCTACGATTAACCCGATGTCCGTCTCGCTCACTACAGGCTTGTTTTCAAGATCATAGCGAATGAAAATTACGCCCATTTCACGGGCCTTTTTATACAATAGTTCTTTTTCTCCGGGGGTACGGATGTCACGGTACAAAACAAATACATCCGCATGGGGTTTGTCGGTTTTAATCGCGATCGCCTGGGAGATGGAAGCCGTACAGCAGATATTCGAGCAATAGGGCCGGTGATCGTCCCTTGATCCGACACATTGGATAAAAACAATACTGTCTGCATCTTTCAGCCGGTCGGGAGCCTGCTCCAAATCATGCCAGCGGGTGACCCGGTTGTTTTGTCCGTAAAGATATTCATCCGTGTCCGTGGCACGACCGCCACTGGCGATGATGGTGACCCCGTGGTTTATGGTTTGGGGCAGGTCTCCTGTTGTGACAAGGGTTTCAAAATTGCCGATAAAACCGGAAGCACCGGTTATGCCGGAATTGAGCAGTACGCTGATATCCGGATGCGTCTTTACCCGGGAGATCAGTCCTGAGACAAACCGTTTTACATCCGTTCCTCGCCAGGTTTTTACCAGGTCCAGGGCATTTCCGCCCAGGGTTTTGGAACGTTCAACAATAACAGCGGGGAATCCCTGATCCGCCAGGCTCAAGGCGGCGGTCATACCGGCAACCCCGCCGCCGATCACCAGGGCCGATTTTTCCACTGAAACCGAAAGCTCGGGAATCGGTTCCAGCAAGGCGGCCCGGGAAATGGCCATACGCACCAGGTCCTTTGCTTTTTCAGTGGCCTTGTCCCGGTCTTCCGAATGGCACCAGGTGCACTGGTTTCTGATGTTTGCCATCTCAAACAGATACGGATTCAAACCGGCATTGCGAATGGTCTCCTGAAACAGTGGCTCGTGGGTTCTCGGTGTACACGCCGCCACCACAATCCGGTTCAGGTTTTTTTCTCTTATCACTTTGACCAATTTATCCTGGGTGTCCTGGGCGCAGGTAAACAGATTTTCTTCCACATAGGCTACACCGGAAAGCCCTTTTGCGTACTCGGCTATGGCCGGAACGTCTGCAAATCCTCCGATATTTACCCCGCAGTTGCACACAAACACACCAATGCGCGGTTTTTGAGAATTCGATTCAATCTCGTCGGGGAATTCTTTTGCCCTGACCATGCTTCCCCGTGTTTCGGCAAGATTGATTGAGGCCCTGCAGGCTGCCGCACTTGCCTCCATTATCGACGAGGGGATATCCTTGCAGCCCTGTAGCACACCGGCCACAAAAATTCCAGGCCGTGTTGTTGCCACAGGGTCAAGATCATCGGTTTTTACAAAATTAAACGGGGTCAGCTCAAGGCCTATTTTTTGGGCTGCCGCCACTGCGGAGTCATTGGGTTCCATGCCCACAGACAGAACAGCCATGTCAAAATCTTTACTGATATTTTTGCCTGCTTCGGTGACATAGGTTAACGTCAAGGTTCCGTCTCGGTTTTTTTCCGTAATGGAATGAACCCTGGAGCGAATAAAGCGCACGCCCTTGTCTTTGGCCCGATTATAATATTTTTCAAAATCTTTGCCAAAAGTACGGATATCCATATGAAAAACCGTACCCTGGTATTGATCCCCGACATGTTCGCCGGCTATTCCGGCTTCTTTTATGGCATACATGCAGCACACGGAAGAACAATATGCATTATCACAACGGTTAATATCCCGGGAACCCACACACTGCAGCCAGGCAATCTTATAAGCTGTATTCCCGTCCGAGGGGCGCTGCACATGACCGCCGGTGGGACCGCCGGCAGCCAGTATCCGTTCAAATTCCATGCTGGTAACCACATTCGGCAGCCGGTTGTGCTGATAATTGTCCAGGTGGTCAGGGTTAAACGGTTTATACCCGGCCGTCAAAATAACGGAACCCACATTGAGGCTGATATTTTCTTTTCGGTCTTCAAAATTAATGGCCCCGGTGGGACAAAATTTTTCGCAGGCCCTGCAGCGGCCTTTTCTCTTAAAATAGATGCATCGATCCGCTTCGATAACATATTTTAAGGGTACCGCCTGGGGGTAGGGTATATAGATCGCCTTGCGTTTGTTCAGCCCTTCATTAAACGTATCGCTTGTTTTGGCAGGGCATTTTTCCGCACACAGCCCGCAGGCAATACATTTTTCCATGTCCACATAGCGGGGGTATTTTGTAATGCTGACCGTAAAATTGCCTGCTTCACCACTGATTTTAGTGATTTCGGAAAGCGTTAACAGCGCGATGTTCATGTGCCGGCCGACCTCGACCAGTTTGGGGGAGATGATTCACATGGAGCAGTCATTGGTGGGAAACGTTTTGTCCAGTTGGGCCATGGCCCCTCCAATGGCCGGGGTTGACTCAACCAGATAAACATAATATCCGGAATCTGCCAGATCCAGGGCAGACTGCATGCCGGTGATGCCGCCGCCAACGACCAGTACCGATCCATTTTTTTGCCGTATTTCCTTTCTCATCGCTTTTATACTCCCATGCCGCCTAAGATTTCCGGAATCTTTTTTTCCCAGCCGATGGTTACAAGATTTACACCTGGAAACCCGGCATTTTTTACCGCAGTTACCATTTCCGCGGCCAGGTGTATACATGCACGAGCCTTGTCCGGTGCTTTTTGAATACGTCTGACAATTTCATCCGGAATATGAACATTATCCATATTGCGCGCAATGTAACGCGCCATTCCTAGGGATTTTAGTAAAAGTATGGTGGGAATGATTCGGGTATGGCGTTCTTGTGCGCGGTCTAAAAACGGTTTTACCGCCATCAGGTCAAAGACGGGCGGAAGAATGAAAAATTTGCAACCGGTCATTATTTTGGCGTCCATTTCCACCATCTCACGATCAAGGTCTTTGCCGCTTGCCCCGGCATTTGCCACCGAACCGACCAGAAATTTTGGAGATCCTGCAAGTTCAATCCCGGCCATATCCTTTCCACCCTGCAGTTTTTGAATCGTCTGCAAAAGCTCTATCTGTTTTATATCGTATACATTCCGAGCCTGGTGATGATCTCCGAAACCCGTATCCTCACCGGTAACGGCCATTATATTGGTGATACCGCAACCATTGGCCGCCAGGATATCTGCCTGCAGGGCCAGCCGGTTACGATCCCGGCAGCAAATCTGCAGCACCGTCTCCATACCGTGCTTCTGCAATATCAGAGCCCCTCCCAACGAACTCATCCGCATAACGGCATTGCTCATTTCCGGTACGATAAATGCGTCCACCACCCCCTTGACCCGCAGTGCATTTTTTACCATAGTGGTTGTATCGGATCCCTTTGGGGGCTCTATTTCAGCCAGGATTGAAAACTTCCCGCCGTCTATTTTTTCTTTCAGTTCCATTTAAGACCTCTGCCGATTTAACCGGATTGCAACGGTGATTCCGGTCGCTATTAAAAACTGAATATAGTTCATATCTTACCGTTCTATCTAATTCATTTTATTAATTTAGTCAAGCTAGTTTCTTATAATTTATAAACAGCATTAAGAAATGTGCATCTGGGAATGCGGATTTTTGTTCAAGGTCAAAGCCTGAAGCAGATGAATTTCAGAAGGGTAGAAGAAAAAATGTTATCTTAATTAGGTATGGACGGGTTTTCTCGGTAGCGTGACAGGGTTGCGCACAATAAGAAGACAGCAACAGGTTGGCAATGATTCACCAAAGGCCCAAGGGTCTTTACGGATTGCAGGTTCGGCACTCCATGCGATTGGATATCAGGTTGCTGAGCTTGCGTTCCAGGATGGTATATGAATAACATTTTTGGGCTTTTTGAAAGTTATATTCCACTATTTCTTTATATCGTTGTCGGTCGTCCAGTATGGCCCTGGCCTTTTTTACAGCGCCTCTTGTAACATACCCGTCAATTTCGATGACCTTAAACCCTTTGGGCTTGATATCGATTGAATAGATTGAGTAGGTGTTGACCAGAATTGGTTTTTTAAAAAAGATGGCTTCCAGAAAGGCATTGCCAAATCCTTCAAAATTTGAAGGATAGGTCACCAGATCGGCGTGGGGATAAATATCATCGAGGGTGTAAATTTTTCGTCCGTCCTGAGTCCGGGATCGTTTTTCATTGATGATATCAGATACAAATATTGTCTTGACCTTCAGCGTTTTTGAGTATTGACGCACCCGCTGTTCATATCCATACCCCTCGTCTCCCGAAGCGTGGGAAATAACAAGTTTGGCTTTTCTTTTAAGCCGGCTGACAAATTCAATGGCATGTTCAATCCCTTTGCGTTTCACTATTCGGGTGGGTTGCAGGATAAGAAGCTCGTCATCTTCGATGCCCAGGGCCTGGCGAACATCCGCCGCATAAGCATCCACGGGGGCCGGCGGATTGTCAAAATCCATGACATTGGGGATGGTGGTGGCCGATATGCCGGTTCTAAGGCTGAGCTGGTTGTTCGCCGAACTGTTAATGACCACATGGTCCATGGCTGGCAGATGCGGGGGGAATGCCATATTCAGGTATTCCCAGACGCCGTTTGTCATAAAATGCTGGCGTTCCCAGAAAAAGTCATGGTGGTGTGCGATGGTATTGATCTGCGTTTCTGCGATAACTTCCGTCAGGGCTATTCCAAGAGGGAGGTTCAGCGGGATCGTCAAAGAATTTTCGGCAACCAGCATATCGATTTTGAATTTTTTAATAAATGCATACAACTGGTCTTTCAGTTTTGTCTTGACCGCATAAATTTTTTGGGTAACGGCTCGTTTACGAGCCTGAACGCCAAAGGTGGACCGATATATTTTTCGGATCTCAGGATCCTTGAAATGGGCCTTTGGAGTGACATAGGAATGCTCAGGTGCGCGGTCACATTCCCCTGCAAAATAAAAGCAGGTAAACCCCATTTTGGTAAAAATAGTTTCCCATTTTGCCGTTTCCAAGGAAACACCGTCGGTACCTGACAAACGTGTGGCAATAAATCCGACATTGTGTTCCCGATCGCAAATTTTGCAATAGGCCATTTTTACTCCTAAGGTGACCATTAAAGAAATAAAGGATGAGAGCTATGAATGGTTTGTGCAGGGCTTTGGTCAGCCTGTTACCGTTTGTCGGATTAATTGACGCGGCAGGGCTTTATTCCAATATTATTTAAGCAAGTAAGCACCAAGCTTGTCAAAACGTTCGATGGTGTCAAATTCCACACCGATAAACCTTTTGTGTATATTTCGTACAATCACGAATTTTTTTATCGGCGATCTGCCCCGGTCATCCAGATTGAATTCCACTCGTAAGCGATCGCCGGGTTGAAAATTCCGTGCTACATTTACACGTATTTTTAATCCGCTGCGTGAGATGTTGGTTACCGTCATAAGGCCCCGATCATCTTTACCTTCCCGGGTATAGGTGCCGGGCAAGTCGGTTTTCTTATAAATATACGCTCCGGGAAGGTCTGTGCCCTTGCGGTAGAATTTTCTTCTTTCCAGCATCACCGCGTAGTGATGCCCGCATTCACATCGGCATTCAATCACGATAATTTTATCTACTTTTTTATACTCCGATATATCTAATATTTTATTTTTATGGCATTGCGGGCAGATTACGACTACGGTGCTATTCCCGTTGATATATATTTTTTGAGTCATTGTATTCTGTCAAATGCTTGTTTAATTATCGATTATTGATCTGGTACGCTTTATTTGCCGGTTTCCGCTATATAACGCATTGAATATTTTTATTTTTTTCCAAGTCCAAGCGCACTGTCGGGACACTTTTTGTTTCCCGTGACCCTTACAGTATTCGTATTATTTTAGGCTGATATTTTTGTTGCCGGGCCATGGCATCGGATCTTGTTTTTATGACCAGTACGGCAATGGTAAAAAATAAAAAGCCGGCCAATACCGACAGAGCAGATGGATCATAGCCCAGCATGAGAGCGATTTTTTGTCCGGTAACGGCACCGATAATCATACATATAATCGGAAATATATACAATAAAAAAATAGCCCTTAATAAAGCCCCTGTCTGGAAATTCAACACAATCCGGTCTCCCACCTTGGCACCGGCCAGGTTGATGGCTTTCACCTTCATATCATTGCCTGCGGATTCACATGAATCCTTGGATGCACATCCTTCGCAGGTGCTGCTTCTAACTGTTTTTACCCAGGCAGTGTTACCGGCCTGTCCGATATGAGTTACAAATCCTTGTTCTGTTGCCACAATAGTACCTGTATTTTACAAAAAAGTAATGAATTTTGAGTAGTAAGAAATAAGTCGCCGGGTAGGCTTCCCTCACCACAGACGATTCAAAACGCACTACCCTCATGTTGTGTCAAAATCTTTGATTTTTTGTCCGCCAGGGTATGGGGTATCATACCTTCAGGCAGACCCGCTCTTGTCAGGCTGTTTTTTTTATCTGCGATTTTTTATAGCAGATAAGACCGCATTGCAGGCAGCGATCCGCTTCACTTCTGGCCATTTCTTCAGTGAACCCTTTTTCCAGTTCACTGCCGGTTGCCAGTTCGACGGCAGTGGCAAGGGGCATGATCCGGCGTGCCAGCGGTGCAACACCCTCAACATGGTCGATGTTTTGAATCACCGATTGGGGGTTAACCGTATTCTCAGGCAGATACAGGGAAATGCCGTACATCAGCGCATGAATGGAGGCTGCCCCTCTGCGGCCGGCCCCGATCGCTTTAACCGCGGCCCCGTAATCGGTCACGGCATCTCCTCCGGCAAACAAACCGGTCTGGTTTGTTTGCGGTAATTTTTTATAAGGCTCGACAGCTTCCCAGCGCAATATCCTGTCCATATCCGCATCAGATTCGGCGGGCTGTTTTTCTTTGCGCTGCATAAAAACAAGTTCGGGAAAACGTCCGACGGAAACTATCAGCGTCTGTGCCGGAATTATTCGTCTGGAACCCGTATCAATTTCCATGTATTCCAATTCCGTCAGATGGCTTCCCTCACCCATCAGGCGGTTAATACCAACGTTGAATATAATTTTGATTCCCTCTGTTTCAAGGGTCTTGATGTCATTGTCGTCAAGCGGCATCTGATCGCGTTTTTCTCTGAAGGCGATGGTCAGATTATCGGCGCCCGAATTCAGACATATTCTGGCGGCATCAAAGGCCAGCCGTCCACCGCCTTCGATAACAACATTTGGTTTGCATTTAATTTTTAGATGTCCATTGCGGCCTGAATTCAAAATATCAAGCAGTAGACAGGCATCGGGCAACGGTTGTTCCGCGATGGGTCCAGTCTTGCGCATCATGCGGCTGTCCCAACCACCGGATGCTGTGAAGACCGCTTCAAAACCATCCGCCAGCAGTGAATCCACTGTCATATCCCGGCCCATTATTTTTTGGGTTTGGGCATCAACTCCCATATCAAGAATACCTTCGATGTCCCAGTTCAGGACTTCCATGGGCAGGCGTTCTGCAGCAATGGCATTTTTTAAAAGTCCGCCCAGCTTTTCAGTGGCTTCAAAAACAGTAACCGAATGTCCCAGGCGAGCGGTAAAAAAAGCAGTGGACAATCCTTGGACGCCACCACCGATAACGGCGACACGGCGACCGGTCCCAGGGGCTTTAAACGGCTGCACCCGGGCATTGTTCTCTCTTTCATAATCCGCGACAAAACGTTTCAAGGCATCTATGGCGACCGGTTCATCAACATATTGCCGGCGACACTCGTCTTCACAGGGCCTGGGGCAAATACGACCGATGACACCGGGAAAAGGCAACCGTTCCTTGATTACCCGAATGCTCTTTTCGTAATCACCCAGGGTAATCTGACGGATATACTCCTTGATATTAATGCCGGCTGGGCAGGCACGCTGGCAGGGTGTTGTGCAGTCTTCCAGGGTATATTCCCTTAGAATTCTTCTGGTGACCGACGAAAGGCTGATAATGTTTTTCGGACAGACCCGCTCACAGGCCCCGCATCCGGTGCATTTTTCTTCATCAACTACCGGCAATCCATTGGGGCCCATGGTGATGGCGTCAAATGGACAGGCCGCAGCGCAGGTCCCAAGCCCGAGACAACCGATGGAGCAAACTTTCATACCGCCGCCCAGCATAGCCGCGGCCCGGCAGTCGTTCAGCCCGTCATATATGTATTTAAGATCCGCATCTTTGACACCGTAGGTACATCCCGGCCTGGCGATATCAGGCTCTTTGGCTTCAACCGAGACGCCTAAAATACCGGCGATTGCAACGGCCACATCAGGGCCGGCGACAACGCATGAATTCGGTGCAGCTTTTCCGGCGACAATCGCCTCGGCATTTGCGCTGCATCCGGGCAGACCGCATCCGCCGCAGTTGGCGCCGGGCAAGGCATCTTCTACTGCAAGTATTTTAGGATCAACATAGACATAGAAAATTTTGGATGCCGCGGCCAGCACAATGCCGATAACAACTCCTAATCCTCCCATTATACAAAACGCCTGTATCATTAACCGACTCCTGTCTCCTGTTTTGGTAACCGTTTCCGGTTGTCGGTTCACAGTTCACGGTTTGTCAATAAACTGTGATCAGGGCCCAACGATTGCAATGTTTTAGACCTTGATTTTTATTCTCTGTTTTTTCAACTGAGAACTGTCAACTGAGAACGGCCATATTTTTTTTGCTTCAGCCATCGAATTCGATTTTTTAAACTATTTTTCCAACCTGTCATCAGGTACGTCAAAAATACGGGTTGATAGAAAAAAACAAGCAACCGGATGGTTCTACCAGGACCCGTCAAGCCCTCTTAAACCACTCATATAAAGCCGCCCGCTGGCCACAAAAAGTGAATAATTGGTCAGCAAAAGTGGGATTTTACATGCTTTTGCCAACTCAATAAAGCGTTTGTCCGGTTTTTTACCTCTGACGAGAACAATGGTGCCGACACCGGAAATTTCCGCTGTTCGAAGGACTTTTTCATCCGTCAAACCCGTTAAAAGCACTGACCCTTTTGCCACGGCGGTAAGGATATCCTCCATCAAATCCGCGCCGCCAGCGGCCGCAATGATTCGGTCAAGGTCGTTTTCGCCTGCTACAACAGTCGCTTTTAAAATGTCCTTTATTTCGGATACTTTCATGATAAAGTGTGTTTCCCTTCTAATTTAGCATCTGCACCTGTTTTGCAAAAAATTACTAACACATAAAAACTGAAAACTGTCAATGATATTTGAAGGTATGTCACGTTTTCCGGGTAGTTAAATTATAGAATTTATGATTTTTATGCCAATTCGCTAGTCATCCGCCGGCGGACTGCCGGCAGGGGCCAACACCTGAAAGTCGCGGCCTTTTTTTAAGACCAGATTTTCAATAATTTCAAAGGCCAGTTTTCTGTTAATCGGTTTTGTAATATAATCGTCCATTCCTGCCTTGAGACATTTTTCACGGTAGCCTTTCAGGGCATGCGCAGTCATGGCTACGATCGGCACCGAGGCCTCTGGTGTCTTAGCCGTCTTACTGTTTTTTTTTATTGTACTTTTTTGTTCCCAGTTCCGGATGGCCCGGGTGGCTTCAAATCCATCCATCTCCGGCATCTGTATATCCATAAAAATAAGGTCAAAATTATCTGGTGACTGGGTATACTTTTCCATCGCAATTCTGCCGTTGTCCGCCACTAGGACTTGATATCCCGCCTTGTTAAGCATCATCTTAACAAGTTTTTGATTTACTATATTGTCCTCTGCGACGAGAATACGGACATTGCCTTTGATCTCCTCTCTCACGGTATATTCCGTAATAATTTTCTTGTTTTTATTTTCCGACTTTTTGCCTATCAGTTGTTCCAGAATGATGAGGAGTTTTTCTTTTCTAACCGGTTTTTTTAAAAACCCATCAAATCCTGCTTCTTCACATTTGCGGGCATTCCGTTCCAGTGGCAGACTCATTGCCAGTAGAACCGGGCATCGTTTCGTATGGGTACGAATCTGCCGGGCCACTTCGTATCCTGAAATTCCGGGCAGTTGGATATCGATGATACAGATATCAAACCGTCGGCCCCCGGCTGTTTCCTTTTGGAGCACTGGTAATACATCCTCTCCGGCGTTCAAGCCCAAAGCTTCAACATCGGCTGAACGTAGGCTCTCAATTAATATATCCAGGTTGATTTGGTTTCCGTTGACAGCCAGGACTCTCTTGCCGGGCAGGGATACCGGCAGTTTGCGTTTGACCTCGGGCTGTTCTGTTTTATTGAACCAGGCCGTAAAATGAAAGGTGCTTCCCTGGTCCACCAAACTTTCAACCCACACATCGCCCAACATGAGATTGGCGATCTGCTTGCAGATTGACAGACCCAGGCCGGTCCCCCCGTAATCTCGGGTTGTTGATCCATCCACTTGCTGAAAAGGTGAAAAAATCGCTGCCAGCTTGTCCGCCGGAATACCGATCCCCGTATCCCGGATAATCGAGTGTGTTTTTATCCGGGTCGAAGTTTCATCCTCAACATCGATAAATAGTTCTATGGTGCCGTTCTGGGTAAACTTGGCCGCATTATCCATCAAATTGGTCAGTACCTGTTTGAACCTGACCGGGTCGCCATTCACAAAGGAGGGCACGTTGTCTCCGATATGACATGGCACATCAACGGGTCTGTTCTTGAGTTTTAGTAAGGTGAGTTCACAGACGTCATACGCGATAAGCTCCTGATCAAAATCGATATTTTCGAAATATAATTCTCCGGCTTCTATTTTGGAAAAATCAAGAATCGCATTGACAAGAGCCAGTAGGGCCTTGCCGCTTTTTAGGATGGTGCTTAAAAGATCACGCTGGTTTTCATCCAGTTTTGTATCCGTCATTATGTCTGAAAATCCGATAACCGCATTCAGCGGCGTACGGATTTCATGACTCATATTGGCCAGGAATTCACTCTTGGCCATGTTTGCTTTATCTGCCTGCTTGGCCATTTTATTGGCCTTGTCAATGGCTTGCTCAAGCTTGCGATTGGCCTGTGAAAGCTCATGGGTCCGCTCTTTTACCATGTCGTCCAGATGGTCCCTGTGGTTTTTTAATTCTATCGCGGTTTTTTTATGTTTTGCCACTTCCTCCTGCAATTGTTCATTTTTTTCTTGAATTTCCCGCGTTAATTCCTCGTTTCTTTCAAAAACCCAGGAAAAACGTTTAAGCAAATTGGTTTTTTCTTCATAATTTTGTCTGCTGGCCCGAAGCTCCACGGTCATTTTATCTGTTTTTTCAAAAACCCATGAGACAATATTAAACCATGGTTTCCAATTTGTCGGAATTTTCATATCAAGGTCGGATGCTTCTCCCCGACTGCGAATCACGATATAGTTGATCAGTTTTTCGACGGGTCTTATAAATTGGTACCAGACAACGATTAATATCATCAACAGCAATAAGCCTGATAATGCCCCAAGCCCCGTAGTGATTAAGCTTAAATGTGCCGTTAGATAATCAATGGCGTTGAGACCCGGCAATACAGGAAACTGGATGATAATCATAAGGGCCAAAGCGAGGAGTAAAGCACCGGCCATGGATAAAAGCAGTGGTTTTTGACGCATCCTGAATTTTAAATTGGTGCCGGCAACGGTTTTTCGCGATTCCCAAATGGATTTGGATTCAGAAGCATGCATGATTTTAGTTTTTTTATCTGCTTTGGATGTGAGCGTTAGCGAAAAATTATAGTTACTTGTCGGACAAGGCGATTATATGGTGCCTGAACGAAAAGTCAATGATAACGTATTTGCAGGACGTAACATCAACATTGCCGGATGAAGTTTTGTGTAATATGAGATTCTTTAGACACTACCTAGGTTGATAATGAAACTGCATTTTTACAGATCCGATTTCAATGACGTCAAATTCTTTCAGACGAATAATCGATTTAACTGTTTTGTAGTTGACCTTGAGTTTGGCCCTTCCTTCGAGGCAGCTTACGGTATAATGTTCGTCGTGTCTGTTGATGACGGCGGCTGTATTGCCAACCATAAAGCCCCTGATTATGATGTCGGAGGAGGGACTTTTCCCGATTGTAATTTTTTCTTTATCCAGTTTGGCGGCGGGGCGGTTGCCGGAAAAAAAAGAGAGTCTGCCAAGCAGTTTGTTTTCAGAATCACTGGAAACCATTTTTGAAATGCTCTGGGCCAGTTTGGACCGATGCTGGCTGGTATCGATGGCCATGGTTGCAAGGTCCGGCGTTTCTTCTTCATCGTTGGCAGGGCGGTTTTCTTTATTGCGGTATGCGAAAATAAGTGTGTGATCGCCAATGGTTATGCGGTCGCCATGCTTTAACTCACGTGATATGACAAGCTGTTTATTTACAAAAGTGCCGTTTTTACTCTGCCGGTCGGTTAAAAAAAAACGCCTGCTTTCAAATTTAATTTCAGCATGATTGCCGGATACGGAGGAATCATCAATCATAATATCGTTGCCTTCCAGACGCCCGATTTTAACAATCCTGTTTTGTTCAAGGGGATACTCGTCCAGGACCTCGCCATTAAGATTAAGCGTTAAAAATGGCATTTCCGTTTCCTCATTTATTTGTTTCCATAGTGGTTAAGATTATTATTTTTAGTATACTCGATAGGTTGTCCATGGTCAACATCAAAACCGTATGGAAAATGGAATAATGGTGCTAAAAATGCGATCCGGCAATATCGTTGTGCCCTGTTATTCCATGCTATAGATCATTTCATAAGCCATTATCGAATTTTTAAAAAACTTTCCATTTACTCTTTTGCATTTTTTGTATTGCACCCCCTGAATTCGGTATGGTAATATATAATACCAATTGTCGCATCCTTCATTAAAATCAAAAATACTTTATTGGTTTTGCATCTTGGCGGTAAAATTTGAAATTGGGGAAAACAGATGCTTTTAAAAAAACGAACCGGTAAATAAAGGATGTTCAATGGATATCAACAACCTTCCTTATAGAAACGGCTATTATGCCTGAAAAATCAAAACAGACGGATATTGAACGGATTATCCATTTTTTTTTAAATCTGTACCGGGTTCAATTGGGTGTGGCCGGTCAGGATAAGAGCCTTGTCGAATTTAAGCTGCTGCAATCTTCCGACAACGGAGTGGACAATACCTATGAATTAAGTGTAAGGCAGGGGGGCAACTGGAAAGCAAGACGTATTACCATCGGCCCGCTGGGTGCGGATGCCCAAAGTAAAAGTCGGTGCTACAAGGTGGTTTATGATGATGTGCTGGTTGTAAAAATTCCACCCGAGCCCATCAAAACGTTTGATCGTTATCTTTCCGGTATCTATGCGGAAAGACATATTACTGAAAAGCTGGCACCGGATATTACATGTGTTTCTCCGGGTATTTCTTCAATTTTAAAAAAAATTCCGCGTTTTCGTGACAGACAAGGGCTTGCTCCCGAAGATCTCGAAAAAAAATATATAAGTGAGCTGCGGAATTATCCCGAGGCCCAGATATATTTAAGAATAGGTCCTACATTTGTTTATTTCATGAACCTTTCCGAGTATCCTTTTTTCAGTGATCTCATAGCACCGCTGCATGCCACTGTCGTCAAAGTTCAAAATCAGATTATCAACAATCCCCGAGTATTGTGGGATATTGATTTTTTTACAGCCACTTATGGGCAGTCCAACGAGAATTTATTTTTTAATATCAATGATATTTACAATGCGTATATTACCGGCTGTGAGCAATTGCAAAAGAAATTCAACCAGCAGCCCGGTTCAATAACGCAAAAGATGGAAAAGGGGTTTGTCCGTTACCTTGCAGGGAAACCGGGCCTGCCTCACGACAGCGGTATGACAGGCGATTTTGTTAATGTATGGAATACGCACCTGAAAACAATATTTCGGGACAAAAAAGCGGACATCGATAATTTTAGAAAAACCGTGACGGAATATATCAGGCAAAAGAATTTTGACGCCAATCGTCCCCGTTTTATCGGCATTGTCAGCAATATCCTGAATATGCTATATAGCCTTAAAAAACAGGATGTTGTGATTAGAGATCTAAAACCTGACAATATTCTGATCGTCGGAGAGCGGAAAAACGATTTGCACATTCTGTCCAGGCCTTCTGAGTATGCGCTGGGACTTATTGACTTGGAGACTGCTTCCGATCTTTCCAGCCCGGATGACCTCAGGCAGCCCATGCTGGCAGGCACGGCCGCCTACGCCACCCCTTCCCATATTTTTGAAAACCATGTGTTGAAGAAAATTTTCAGTGATTTTGCCAGCGTACTGATAATCCAGGACTGGTATGCTGCCCTGGGGACTATTTTTAATGCGGTTACAGGAGGTATGCTTTTTGAAAAAACCGGCCGCCTTCTGCCGGAAATTATCAGGGCAAGATATCATTCCCTGGAAGATACCAAGGGCCTTGTAGATTCATTTAAAAACAGCAGTTGGGTGTTCTGGCGCAGCGCTGCCGACGAGTTTTATGCAAATATCAGGGGACATGCCTCTGAACTCAAACAGGTGTCCCTTAACGTTCCCGCCAAGATTGCCGGCATGTTTTGTCATGAGGTTAACCGGTCAAAGGCCGAAACACGGGAAATGATTGTCAGCCAAATTGCATCCCAAATCCTGTTTAAAGGCAAAAAAAACAGGCAGCAGTTGGCCAAATTATCTGTAGATGCTCTTGTGCGCTATCGAAACAATTGGGAAAAGGATGTCAATGTCCCCCAAACGACGCCTGAAACCAAAGCCCGAATTTTTGTATTTTTGCAGAATTTGATATGGCTCAAACGGCAATTCAAACAGGAAGTACAATTAGTAACCATGCTGGAAACATCTCCCTGGCAGGCTACTGCCGATATCCTTCTGAAGACTATTTTTGCCATTGTTTTTCATGCAATGTACTGCCCGGTTTGGACCAATCGTGAACCGCCCCGCATTGAAATGGAGTTGTAATTTATGCCGGCCATCCCGACCATGGCAGGGATTATCTTCCTGTCTTACCTGCTTGGCTCCATTCCCTGGGGTTTGATTTTGACCCGGGCATTTGCTTCAAAAAATATTACCACGGCAGGCAGCAAGAATATAGGTGCCACCAATGTAAGGCGGATAGCCGGATCCGGACTCGGCGGCCTGACCCTTTTGGGAGACATGGCAAAAGGTGCCCTGTCTGTTTATCTGGCGGCCGGTCCGGCAGTAGCCAACTCGGTATCAGGGGAAATTTTTACGGCCCTTGCAGCCCTGTCCGCATTTGCCGGGCATCTTTATCCGATCTATCTGAACTTCAAAAATGGCGGTAAAGGTGTCGCCACCGGTGCTGGCTGTTTTTTGATTCTTTCGCCCATGGGCTGCATCGTGAGCATACTTATTTTTATTCTGGTTATCTGCATTACCAACCGGGCCTCGGCCGGGTCGCTGGCCGGTAGTGCCATTCTGCCCCTCAGTGTGTGGGAGGCCTCCGGCTCAGCCGTTCTGACCTTTAGTGCCGCCGTCATGACGGGTTTTATCTATTATCGCCACAGTGATAATATCAGACGTCTGCTGGCCGGTACTGAGCCGGTGATCTGGAGAGGGTAAGATGGGTAGGGTAGGGGGCGGCTGGAATAATTTTTTTAGCGACTTGACATCCGGTCCCCGAGCTGTTATAGTTTAAAACTATCAGTATTGATTGTTGAATTCATCCTGGTTTTCTGTCAGACGATCTAATTCTATTTATTTCATCCTATTTATAATCCTTTTTTCTCGAGTAAAAAATATTTGTGTTCCATGGGGTTCTACCCTGCACCATATTCAGGAGTGTATCCATGCCGGAAATTTTTTTGGGAAAATTTGTTTTTAACGCAACTATCCCTCATGTTCTGGGAAAAATCGTATGCTGAATGTTTCGTCAACAGGGGCCGGATACACTCCTGGTATTTGAAATGCCGTTTCGGGCATCCTGAATCAGGCAAAAACAGATGCCTTTTTAATAACTTCCAACGATACATGAAAGATATCAGTGGTGAGTCTTGAGTTTTGAGAGACGCAGAATCGATAGATTATGTTTTTTCTCCGAAGGATTTGATAATGTGTTCAGAAAAATATTCTATAATCTCGGATGTCATTTTTTTCGTTTTATGAAGTACAATATTTGAGACCGGCAATACAGGCAGTCCATTTTTTATCCCAACAATTTGCAAATCAGATGGAACGTTGCTACGAATGATCGGAGCAACCGCAAACCCGGCTCTCACAGCATCTATGAGTCCCGATATACTGCGGCTGACATAGACAATTCTATAGTCTAAACCGAATTTTTCCAATGCTTCTATTGCCCATGTTCGGGAAATGCAATCCTCTTCAAAGACAGCTATAGATACAGTTTTATGTTTTTGTATAATAAACCCCGGATCAGCTACCCATACAACCGGGTCATGGGAGATAACCTGCCCGCCATCACTTATCTGGGTACAAATCCCGACATCAAGCGCTCCCTTGTCAACATTTTCCTTAATTTTATCACTATTTTCACATCTCATTTCCACCACAACATCCGGATAGGCTAAAGTAAATCGAGCCAATAACTTTGGCAGAACGCCAATGGTATAATGTTCCGGTGAACCAAACCGGATTAAACCCTCCAGGTCAGGTTTTGATAATGCCCGAATGGCATTATCATGCTCTTTTACAATCCTTATGGCATATTTGATCAAAATATTGCCTTCAGCCGTCAGTTTTACGGTCTTACCTGTAGGCTTGGCAACAATCACCGCCTTAAAAAGGAATAAAGAAAGTGACAAATGGTTTGAAACGAAGGACTTAGACTTTAAACTGGCGGCTTAATTCCACCCGCACAGGTCGAAAAAGTTCAAAAAAGTTTATTTCCTGCCGACAGCCGTACTAGTTACGGGGCTGTTCGACCAAAATGCTGCCGCTGTCTCGTACTGGATTACCGGTTGCAAGTAATTCCTTTTTCGATTGAAAAATATATGTTGTGGCCGGTTTTATCTCTTGTAAATAGTTGGTTTCCTTATAGTCTTCAAACCTGATGGTGAGTGGATGGTAATCTGCTCGAGGTACATAGAAGCGTACGCATCCCTGTTTATTGGTTTTGAAACAACCCAGCCCCACAAGAACAACCTCTCCACCACAAATCGGATTTCCCTGTTGGTCAAGGACCTTAATCAAACTTGAACGTCGTGATGGAAGGTATCTGGCAATCAACTGCCTGAGCTTACCTGCGCTATTAGGTGCCGGCATTCCTGCCACTTGTTTCAGCACATCCTCTTCATAATCCCCATGTTTTTTAGGAGTCTTCCAATTTTTTCCATATTTTAGACGCAGGTATTCCTCAGGTGGATTCGGCACAAGGAAAGTCTCTTTGAGAAAGGATATTTCCTTTAATTCCGTAAACAACCTAAGGGGAGTTTTCTGGAAGGGGAATTGGATTATATAATCATCAACAACCTTATAGCATAGCCAGTCAATTCTTGTTGAGTACTTAACCAGTGGTATATATGGGCTTACATTCAGATGATCTATTTTGGCGAGAAAACCGTGATTCCTGAAAGCTACAACAATCTGGTCAAGTGACTTCTCGGTTACACCGTGAAATCCGATTACCGAACCCACGTCGATGTCGTCATCCCATGGTAGTAAATCGTTATCTCTAATTGCTCCGAGACAGGTTCCCTGCCGAAGGAAAAATGTCACTCCGAAACTATCCAGGATATGTTTGACCTCCTTTAACGCCTTGATTGCATTACGTCGGTCTATTGGTTCTTCTGATTCAATCCATTTATCTAACCTTTTGTTATCTTCAGTACTCATGCTTCTATCTATCATTTATCACTCTTCCTTAATTTATTAAAAACATAATAAAATGGCACCAAGAATGATGCCTCGTACCAATCCTGGGGTATGACAATTATCCTCTGTGGCCGAAGGAAAGCATAAGAATTCCCTTTTTAAGCTCGGGGTAAGGAATAATTTGAAGTTGCATGCCGTACCAGGAAACATCTCAATATGTAGTAGAGTCGGATTTCAAGTGGCAACTCACAGGATCAATTGCCTGTTTGTTGTGTTGTCCTTGAATCGCGATTGTTCGCGGTTTGTGTTTCATAATGCATTTTAACAACCGCATCAGAATTTATGGGATGTTTTATAAGCTTGTATTGACGATTATACTCCGCAAGCATGCTGCTGCTGATCGCAGGGGTCCTGGAAAATACAATCAGTCGATCCTTGCTAACCGTGTTGAAATTATCGTCCCCATGTATTAGAAATTGGGCACCATGCTCATCAAGGACCGCATCGTTGATAAAGTAGGGCGTCTCAACAACCGCTATCACATATCTGATTGATTCCAGTATCTCTTTTCTGAATTCCCATGTCAGCAGAGGTGTGTGTCCTTTGTATTTCTCTATGTCTTCGTCGGTTGAAAGCCCAACCACTACCTCCCCATATTTTGCTGCTTTCCTGAGAAGTCTTATATGACCGTGATGTAACAAAGTGACTGACATATCGACCATTACACGTGTGCTCATTATTTAGCTCCTCGCATGCTGATGAAATAATAAAATATATAAATAATTCAATCTGTTGTAGATGGTGAACCTGGTGGGCCACACAGTCGCGAACTTGATCGGTCTCAATCAATGTCGCTTTAAACAGATAGTTTGATGAAAACGACTTTTTAGCCACCACTGTTGACGCAACGCCGGAAACCTAAGGCATTGTATGCGTATCTGAAATGATCTCTCAAGATCCGCGGGCAAATGATATTTCTGCACGGGCTTTAAGGCTCAAGTGGAGCCGTGGCAAACAGGTGCAGTAAAATTTGAGGGGTGCTTCCATTAACGTGGCAGGATGCGCAAGATTTAAAGCGCCTTCCAATCGTCTGGGAATTGAACTAATGAAATGGATAATTCTTTGCGCCGTTGAACTTTTTTCCCATGAAGCCCTTTTTGTCTTTGTGACAATAACAGTATTTCGTGTTTTATTTGTGACTCTGTATCTATACCAGCATGGGGTCATCTGTGTCAAACAGATTCAGGATGTTGGTTTTCAGCTTGCACTGTTAAATAGAATTGCCAAATGATGCAACACCGACGAATAATTTAAAAGCAAAGCTCATCCAGACAACGTTCAGATCGTTAACCTGATTTGTAAGTTCAAACTGATTTCAGAAGATTAGAGTGCCCTGATGGGGGGAAACCG
>CAZFXX010000017.1:0-22260 GCA_964522985.1 uncultured Desulfobacteraceae bacterium | reverse complement strand
CGTGTCAGGCTTTTCTCACCTTTTTTCTATGAAATCTTTTAAACTATGACAGTTACAGCTTAAACCGTTAGAATAAATTTACCCCTTCACGAAACAATATCTAAAAATATAAAAAACTTAGCCCATGGAATACAATTTTTTAACTACGCTTACATTTTTTTGGTAAAATAGCAACAATTTTTTTATTTTTTTACAAAATTTTGTTTGCATATTTCAAATTATTTAGTAACCTACTGAAAATCCAACAATTTTCAGGCGATTGGTGGTGTCATCTGACCCGGGGAGGTGTAGCCATCGGCTTGTAGAATCTTAACATGTTAATATAAAAATGAATAAAGGACTGTGGCGCACTGACGCCACAGTCCTTTATTCATTTTACGAGGCTGTGAAATATCGCAGTCCCTTTTTTATTTTCACGACCATTACAAATGGAGGAAACATCATGCTGATTGTCATGGATAAAAATGCAACATCTAATCAGATCGATGCGGTGACCGCCGCCATCGGGATCCTGCAAACCGATTATGCTCAAACGGGGGAGGGCGGCAATGAAAATATCATCCTGTGTGAAGGGAGGGGGCGGACCTTTGTCCATGACAGCCGAGACACCCTGGACCTGTCGGCCATCCCGCATGTGCGTCATGAAGGGGATCGGCCTTATTTTTTTATATTACAGTGATGCGTGGTGGCCTATAAATGTGAAGTTCCCAGGAATTTGCCGCGGATTAACTCAAAATGTCTTATCAGGGCATCTTTTCGAAATTTTCCGGCATGTTTTGGATCACCGTCCTCCCATGATTTTTTGGTGTCGATGATTTCATTCTGAACATTTCTGACTTCATCATCCCAATTCCCGCGGTCCATGATCGTATACCATAACCTTTGCGTAATGGTATAAAGATTGGTTGATGTTTCTTCAAGAATCGGGTTGTTTGCTGCCTTAAGCAATAAACGTCTGAATTTTTTATCTATTTCTACTAATTTTCGGTAATTGTGCTCCTCATAAAGCGGGCTGCATTCTTCGATGATGGCATCGATTTTTTTAAAATGTTCATCTTTGCAATTTTCTGCTGCAAGACGGCCGACGAGTCCTTCAATCTCAAACCGAATCTGATAGGTATTCATCATGAGATAAAATTCAATTTCGGTAACAAGCGCTCCGGTTCGGGGCAAAATACGTAAAAGCTTGTCCCATTCCAACCGCATAAGCACCTCTCTAAGGGGAGTGCGACTCATCTTGAACTCTTTAGCCAACACTTTTTCATTCAGAATATGTCCAGGCTGATATTCCATATACAGGATTCGATCTTTCAAAATCTCATAAATTTTTGGATTCATGACAGCTTTTCTTTCTCTTGATATTTCAAAATTATTTTTATAATATACTAAAAATATTAAACGCTGTAAACGAATTGTTTTTCATTAATATGGGGTATCTTTCATTTGTCGGTTTACCCTTTTTAAAAAAAATATCTGTTTTTTGTCATCCCGTTGGAATTAAGCAGAAAACAAAAAGTATTTTAGTGATATATCATTAAAATTTAAACAATAAAACATTCTTGACAAATTAATATTTATTAAATATAATTAAAGGCATTTCAAAGAAAGGTTTCAAATCTTTTAATGGAATGGCTATAATGCGCTATTGTGGAAGTGACGGATGGCTCAGTTTCACGTGACCCGAAAAAGCCAATCATGGTACGGCGAATCAATTGAAATTCTTATACTGTCCGCATCTTATCCGTGCATACCCGATGGACTGCCCATAGTTATCGCCGGGATGGAAGGGCAGTCTGAATTTCGAGGGGCTGTTCTGGAGGAAAAGGGGATTCTGGATTCAGGCAAGATCGAGCAGGAAGTTGTACAGGTCACCAGAAAACTGGTGACGGGAAACCCCCAGATTGGCGCCATTCTCCTCGAATGCAGCGATCTGCCGCCTTATGCCGGAGCTATTCAACAGGCAGTGAATCTGCCGGTTTACGACTTTGTGACCATGATCAACTACGTCCACAACACCCATGTTCGATTTCCGTTTGCTGGATTTATGTAACCTGTCTTTGGCGAACATCCGGATGATGATCACAAGACAACTTAACAGATTGTTATTAAAATAAAAACTATTCATAACAAGGAGATTGCAATGAAGGATAAATCACTTAGCCATGGTTTGTGGAAAGTCACTGCTCCCCAGCCACCTTCATTAGCAGCCCTTGAAGGTCGTGAAAAAGTTGATGTAGCGGTTATCGGCGGCGGATACACGGGTTTGTCTGCGGCACTGCATCTTGCCGAGGCCGGCACTGATGTGGTCCTGCTGGAAGCAAAAGAAATCGGTTTTGGCGGCTCCGGTCGAAATGTGGGGCTGGTGAATGCCGGGTTATGGCTCATGCCTGAGGATGTAGAGAAAAAAATCGGGTCGGATTATGGGAAGCGTCTGGTTGATGTACTCGGGCACTCCCCTGATTTGGTATATGGACTTATTGAAAAGTACGGCATTCAATGTGAAGCCATTCGTAAGGGTACCTTGCATTGCGCCCATTCACCCGCAGGGTATCGAAATCTCCAACAGCGGGAAGCGCAGTGGAAAGAGCGGGGGGCCCCGGTAAAACTGTTGGGTCGTAAGGCTGCGGCGGCCAAAATCGGCAGTGAGGCATTTTATGGTGCACTTTTCGATGAAAGGGCCGGAACGGTTCAACCGTTGGCATATGCATATGGACTTGCAAAGGCGGCACAGCAAGCTGGTGCTATTCTCCACAGTGATTCTCCGGTCATTGATTGTAAACGCGAATCAGATGCCTGGCGGCTGTCCACTCCCTCCGGGCATGTTCTGGCTAAGTTTGTCATTCTGGCCGTGCAAGGGTACCCGGATTATGCGTTTAAAAAGAAGGTGAATGCCATTATTCCGTTTAACTACTTTCAATTTGCCACGCCGCCCCTGTCGGAAAAGATGCGCAAAACAATTTTGCCCGGGGGCCAGGGCGCCTGGGATACGGCGCTTATTTTATCATCCTTTCGTTTGGATGCGGCTGGACGGCTTATCATTGGAAGCGTTGGACAGGTGGAGAATATGGCGTATGCTCTCCATGAGAACTGGGCCCGACGAACGATCAAAAAGATTTTTCCTCAAGTTGGCAACACAACATTGGAGTATGGGTGGAATGGTTGCATCGCCATGACCGTCGACCATATCCCCCGATTTCATATTCTGGACAACAATATGGTAACCGTTACCAGTTATAATGGACGAGGCATCGGCCCGGGTTCGGTATTCGGAAAATTGTTGGCCGAATATTCACTCAATGGCTCCGAGCAGGATATTCCATTACCGGTAAAAAAACCGAAAAATGTCTTCCTGCGTGGCTTGAGAGGACTTTTTTATGAAACCGGTGCCCGTGCTTATCACATTTTACAACGGCGGCTGCCCTAGGATCTGGAAATAACAACCTCCCTTTTTTTCAACCTATCTTAAATTTTACACAATCTATTTTATACTACCAATTTTATTCCTGATTCAGGCACTTATCACCCAAAGAACCTTTCGTTGAGCCGGGAAATGTAATTTGTATCTTGACTGGGAATACGAATGCCGTTATATAAAATAATTTTATATTATTATTATTTTATATGAAAGTAATGAGATATGGGTTTTGAATTATGAGAAACAAGTGGGTGGTTCTGTTTCTCCCATTACTCACAACTCAAAGCTTTCGTGCCTTGTTTTGCCCAATAGGGCATGGGACTTATTAACAATTATTAAGGAGGATAGGATTATGAAGAAAAATGCTGGGAAATTTATTGTTGCCGCTGTTGCGAGTCTGTTCATGATCGTTACGTTGTCCGGAATCGGTCTTGCTGCAGATCCGATTAAAATAGGTGTTGCAGGCGCCCATTCCGGCGATCTCGCATCCTATGGTATTCCAACTATCAATGCCGCCAAAATCGTCGCTGAAAAAATAAATGCAAAGGGCGGGGTACTCGGCCGCCAAGTGGAAGTCCTTCCCGAAGACGATGTTTGCAAGCCCGAAGTTGCCACCAATACGGCTACCAAGCTGATCTCCGAGGGTGTTGATGCCGTTCTGGGGCATATCTGCAGCGGCGCCACCAAGGCCGCAATGGGCATCTATAAAGATTCCAATATTATTGCCATGTCCCCTTCCGCCACCAACCCCGGGCTGACCCAGAGCGGTGATTATCCCAATTTCTACCGAACCATTGCCTCTGATGATGCCCAGGCCAAACTGGATGTGGATTTTGCCCTGGATACATTGAAAGTCAAAAAAATCGCCGTAATTCATGATAAGGGCGATTACGGCAAAGGCTTTGCCGAATTTGTCAAAAAATTTATAAAGGAAGACGGCCGGGCCGAAGTGGCCCTGTTCGAAGGTGTTACCCCCGGTGCGGTGGATTATTCCGCAGTGGTGCAGAAAATCAAAAGATCAAAGGCCGAGTGCGTGATATTCGGCGGATATCATCCGGAAGCGTCCAAGATCGTCAGCCAGATGCGCAAAAAAAGAATGAAAACCATCTTTCTCTCTGATGACGGCGTCAAGGACGATACCTTCATCAAGGTAGCCGGTAAATATTCTGAAGGCGTTTATGCTTCCGGTCCTAGAGACACGTCCAAAAACGCCATGAATATTCAGGCAATAAAAGAACATAAAGAAAAATACGGGACCGATCCCGGTGCCTTTTATATCAATGCTTACTCTGCAGCCGTCGCCCTGCTGAACGCAATCGAAAAAGCCGGTTCAACCGACTATGATGCGCTTACCAAGGCCCTGAAAACCGAGTGGGTCGAAACCCCCATCGGAAAAATTAAGTTTGATGACCGCGGTGATGCCATCGGTGCTGGTTTTTCGGTCTATCAGGTGCAAAACGGCGTATATGTCGAGCTGAAATAATCAAACCTGAAAAAATACAATATCAGGGGTCAAGGCCTGTTTTTTGTCTTGCCCCTGATATTCTAATTTGAGGAGTAAAACAATCTAAATGGATTGGGAATATTTTTGGGAGTTATTTTTTGGCGGTCTTACCCGCGGCAGCATCTATGCGCTCATCGCCCTTGGCTACACCATGGTTTACGGTATCATCGAACTGATTAATTTTGCCCATGGTGAAATTTACATGATCGGTGCATTTACCGCCCTTATCGTCACAGGTGTTCTCACGCTACTGGGCTGGAATCATATCGCCATTCTTGTTCTGGCGGCCCTGGCCGCGGTGGTTTATTCTTCCGCCTATGGTTATACCATAGAAAAAATTGCCTACAAGCCGCTTCGTAATGCCCCGCGTCTTTCGGCCCTGATCAGCGCCATCGGTGTCTCTCTTTTTCTGCAAAATTATGTGCTTCTGGTCCAGACGTCCGATTTTTTGCCTTTTCCCGCGCTTATTCCCGATTTTGATTTTATGGAGCCCTTTGCCCATATCATCAGTTCACCGGAAATCGTCATCCTGATCACCACGACCATCGTTATGATTCTTCTGACGATTATGATAAAGTTTACCCGGATCGGTAAAGCCATGCGGGCAACGGCCCAGGACAAAACCATGGCGGCCCTGGTGGGCATTAATGTCAACCGGGTGGTTTCAGTAACTTTTGTTGTGGGGTCTGCCACCGCGGCCTTGGGCGGTGTCCTGATCGCTTCCCATATCGGCCAGATTAATTTTTACATCGGTTTTATCGCAGGTATAAAAGCCTTTGTAGCAGCGGTCCTGGGCGGTATCGGCAGTATCCCGGGAGCGGTATTGGGCAGTTTTGTACTGGGCTGGACCGAAAGTTTTGCCACCGGTTATATCTCAAGTGATTATGAAGATGTTTTTGCGTTTCTTTTTCTGGTATTCATCCTGATATTCCGGCCGGCGGGCATTTTGGGGCGCTCCACCACGGATAAGGTATAGAGGAAATTATGAATTATGAATGCTAAATTATGAATGTTGAATTATAAATGCTGAAGGTAAAAAGGCAATCAAGAGTGTTCAATTTATGTTGTCCCGGCGCCTTGTCGACGGCCGCAACAAAACAACAGAGATTTGAGAATTGATACCGTTTGATGAGATAAAAAAATCATTTCTGGTTTCCATCTGGTTCATGTTTTTGACCTTTCCCCTCATGGTAATCCGGGTCAACACGATTCATAATGTGGTGGAATGGCGCTGGTACAACATGCTGATCATGGGTGTGGGCAGCTTTTTTCTTTCTTTTGTCTGGCGCTATATGATCCGACGTAAAGAGATGGGGAGTAAGGCGCCAACAGGCGAAGAAATTAAAGAAATTCCTCTGGGCCAGCGCGTTTTTCAGGAACAGAAGGTCTATGTCCCTGTGCTCATCGGCATCGGTATTTTTACCATAGCCTTTCCTTTTCTTTTTTCTTCTTACCAGGTCAGCATTATGATTACGGCCCTGACCTATGTGATGCTCGGCCTGGGGCTGAACATCGTTGTGGGGCTGGCCGGTCTGCTGGACCTGGGTTACGTGGCTTTTTACGCTGTGGGGGCCTACAGTTACGCGCTGCTGCATTTTCATTTCGGTGTGGGGTTTTGGATGGCGCTGCCCATCGGGGCCGGCTTGGGGGCGCTTTTTGGCATTGCGCTAGGTTATCCGGTACTCCGTTTGCGAGGGGACTACCTGGCCATTGTTACGCTGGGGTTCGGGGAAATCATCCGGCTGATCCTGGAAAACTGGAATGATTTTTCCTTTGGACCCAGCGGTATCGCCAATATTCCGCGACCCGGATTTTTCGGAATCAAGCTCTCTTTAAGCGAGGCCACCATATACCTCTATTTTATCATGATTGCCCTGACGCTATTTACAATTTTTGTGGTCAACCGGTTGCAGAATTCCCGGATTGGCAGGGCCTGGATTGCCCTGCGGGAGGATGAAATCGCCTGCCAGGCAATGGGCATCGATAAAACCAAAACCAAGCTCACCGCCTTTGCGCTGGGGGCCACCTGGGCCGGCATGGCCGGCGTGGTGTTTGCCGCCAAGACAACGTTTATCAATCCGGCCAGTTTTACCATATGGGAGTCCATCATGATCCTGTGTGTGGTTGTCCTGGGCGGCATGGGATCAGTTGTCGGCGTTATCCTGGGTGCACTAGTCCTGATCCTTATGCCGGAATATTTAAGGGCCTTTTCAGAGTACCGAATGCTGGTTTTTGGTGCGGCCCTGGTGTTGATGATGGTTTTCAGACCCGGCGGCATCATCAGCAATGTCCGCAGGACGTATAAATTTGAGATGCTGGACAAAAATGAATAAAACGAGACTTATGGAACCGATACTGGAAGTAAAAAACCTGACCATGGATTTTGGAGGGTTAAGGGCCCTGGACAAAATCGATATCGATATCCGGCAGGATGAAATCGTTGCCCTGATCGGACCCAACGGTGCCGGCAAGACAACTTTTTTTAATTGTATCACCGGAATATACAACCCCACTGAAGGGGACATGGTAATTGCCCCTCGGGGGAAAAAACAAAAAAAAATCAACGGATTAAAACCCAATAAAGTGACAGAGCAGGGATTGGCGCGAACATTTCAGAACATCCGGTTGTTCCCCAATATGTCGGTTCTTGAAAACGTGATGATCGGTCGGCACTGTCGGGCGCATGCCAGCATTGCCGGGGCGGTTTTTAGAAACCGGGCAACGATTAAAGAGGAAAAAGAGATTGTTACGAAAAGCTATCTGATTTTAGAAAAACTGGATCTGGCAGAATATGTGAATGAATTGGCCATGAACCTGCCCTACGGGGCCCAGCGACGGCTTGAAATCGCCCGGGCCATGGCCACTGATCCTTTCCTGTTGCTTTTAGATGAGCCTGCCGCCGGCATGAACCCTCTGGAAACCAGAGATCTGGTGGAGCTGATCGTCAAAATCCGTAATGAAGAAAAAATATCTATCCTGCTGATAGAACATGATATGAAACTTGTCATGAGTCTCTCCGACAAAATTTTTGTCATGGACTACGGTAAAAAAATCGCGCAGGGGACACCTACGGAGATTAAAAACAACCCGGCGGTGATCAAGGCCTATCTCGGAGAAGATGTGGATGCTTAGTCTTAAAAATATAAAGACCTATTATGGTAACATCCATGCTTTGAAAGGTGTCAGTATCGACATATCCGAAGGCGAAATCATCACCCTCATCGGTGCCAATGGTGCAGGTAAAACCACCACCCTGATGTCGATATCCGGCATTGTCCCGCCCAGATCCGGAAAAATTGTTTTCAAGGGGCAGCCGATTCAGGATGTACACCCGGACAAGATCGTGTCATTAGGTATTTGTCAGGTGCCGGAAGGACGCCGGATATTTCCCTATTTGAACGTCAGGGAAAATCTGGATATGGGGGCTTTTTTGCGCAATGACAAAAAAAATCTCAAAAACGATATCGATTACGTGTACACCCTTTTCCCGATTCTGGCGGAACGTCGACACCAGGCAGGGGGAACCTTAAGCGGCGGTGAACAGCAGATGCTGGCCATATCAAGGGCATTGATGGCCAAGCCCAAACTGCTGTTGCTGGATGAACCCTCCCTGGGCCTGGCACCATTGGTGGTCAAACAAATTTTCGAGATTATAAAAAAAGTGAATATCGAAAATAAAACCACAATTTTTCTGGTGGAACAAAACGCGAATCTGGCCCTGAAAGTGGCCCATCGGGGCTATGTAATGGAAAACGGCCGCATTACCCTTTCAGATTCCTCTAAAAACCTGCTCTCCAACGAACAGGTCCGAAAGGCCTATCTGGGGATTTAAACGTTTGTCTCTGATACGTTCTATTTTACTGCCAAATCACAATAATCAAATAATAAATAGCAAACAAATAACAAACAACGCCAGACCATTGTAATCGGGGATGTATTTGAAATTTGGTGTTTGTAATTTGTTATTTGCGGCGTACGCCTTTTCAACAGCACCGGCTTGCCCGGGTTAAGCGGTCCCTGCAAAATCAGTGTACAATGCAGCAGTGATTTTTATTTATAGAGGATAGTATCCAGATGTTTCTTCCGACCACCCGAACCGAAATGGGCCGTCTGGGCTGGAAAAAAGCCGACGTCATCCTGGTCACCGGTGACAGCTACATTGACAGCCCGTTCATGGGAATTGCCGTCATCGGGAAGGTCCTGGCCGCGGCCGGGTTTAAGACGGCTGTAATTGCGCAACCGGACGTTCATTCGGCCCATGATATCTCCCGGCTGGGAGAGCCGCGTCTTTTCTGGGGCATATCCGGCGGAAGCATCGACTCCATGGTGGCCAATTATACAGCCGTGAAGAAACGACGCAAAAAAGATGACTACACTCCGGGCGGCTGGAACACACGGCGGCCTGACCGGGCCGTTATCGTCTATGCCAACCTGATCCGTCATTATTTTAAGGATACCCGTCCCATTGTCCTGGGGGGCATCGAGGCCAGTCTCAGGCGAATTGTCCATTATGATTTCTGGTCCAACGCGATCAGACGATCGATCCTGTTTGACGCGCGGGCCGATTATCTGGTTTACGGAATGGGAGAAAGGACGGTGGTGGCCCTTGGCCAATCCCTGGAGGCCGGTAAAGATCCCAGGGGTATCACCGGTCTCTGTTATATCACCGGAGAAAAACCGGACAACTTTATCGAACTGCCCTCTTTCAAGGATGTGTCTGTCGATAAAAATCGTCTGATCGATATGTTTACAACCTTTTACCGCAACAATGACCCCCTATCGGCCCAGGGGCTGGTACAAAAACACGATACCCGCTACCTGGTCCAGAATCCGCCGTCGGCCCTGCTCACTCAAAAGGAACTCGATCATGTCCATGACCTGGATTTTGAACGCGACCTGCATCCTTTTTATAGCAAACAGGGTCATGTGAAGGCCCTGGCAACCATCAAGTTTTCCCTGACCACCCATCGGGGATGTTACGGTGAATGCAACTTCTGTGCGATTGCCGTTCACCAGGGCCGTACAATCCAGTGGCGCAGCCCAGGATCCATTGTAAAGGAAGCCCAGTTACTCAGCCAATATCCTGATTTTAAAGGCTATATCCTGGATGCCGGCGGCCCCACCGCAAACATGTACGGATACGAATGTGCCAAAAAAAAACGGGACGGACCCTGCCCGGACCGGCGCTGCCTGTTCCCTGAAATCTGCCCGGTGTTAAAAATAGACCACAGTGAGCAGGTGGCCCTGCTTCGGAAAATACGCAGTATCAAGGGGGTAAAAAAAGTGTTTGTGGCATCGGGCCTGAGATATGATCTAGTGCTGGCAGACAAAAAGCATGGGGCCGGTTATTTAAAAGAAATTGTAAACCATCATGTATCCGGACAGTTGAAAGTCGCACCTGAACATTCAGAGGATGCCGTCCTGCAAAAAATGGGTAAGTGCGGCCGTGTCCCTCTGATTGAATTTAAAAATCTTTTTTTTAGATTCAGTCAAAAGGCAGGCAAAAAGCAGTTTTTAAGCTACTATATGATCGCGGCCCACCCGGGATGCACTGAAAAGGATATGAAAAATCTTGCATCTTTTTCGACTCGAGAACTGTGCATCCATCCTGAACAGGTCCAGATATTTACGCCGACCCCATCCACTTATTCGACCCTGATGTATTGTACTGAAATGGATCCGTTTACCCGGAAAAAACTGTTCGTTGAAAAAAACCTTAAAAAAAAAGCGTATCAAAAAAGGATTGTCGTTGGTAGGCCGGGTCGATTTTGACCATATCTGTTTTTTCCAAGTTGACAAACCAGCAGCTTGTTTATATTTTTGTTCTTGATTCCAATGCGATTGCTTCGGTTTTATAATTGATGCGATAAATCATGATTGAGGAACTTTTAGAAAATGGAAAAAAAGTTTGATTTCTGGCAGGAACATTCAATTCAGTACCTTGAAATGGCCTTTCGAACCGATCGGCGCGAGAGGGTTGCCAACCCGGATGGATACGGTAAGCACACCGGCACCTGCGGCGACAGTGTTGAAATATTTTTAACCGTGGGAAAAAATAAAATTCAAGCTATTTCATATGAAATTAACGGCTGTTTGAACACCAATGCCTGTGCCAATACGGTGGCTGATCTGGCCATTGGAAAAACCATAGAGGAAGCTTGGGAAATCACACCTGAAAAGGTTGTTGAATATCTGGGGACCCTGCCATCGGCTGAAATACACTGCGCCGAGGTTGCTGCCGGTGCCTTTTACCTGGCCCTTGCCAACTGTAAGGAACATTCGGTACCACATGATCCGGCCCATGCCGGCGGAAATAATGAAGCAGGGTCGGTGGGACTGACAAATCATCGGATCGGTGATGGAAGTCCTCAATTTTCAAACAATTAAACGTATAGAACGGTTAATCAAAATATTCGTCTCGCAAGGGAGCCGCTGTTATGCCAAGCCCATATTTTCTTCAGAAAGCAGAAACATTAGAGATCCAGACCTACAAAAAACCTCAAAATATCCAAGAATTAAGAAAAACGCACATTCCTTTTTCCGGGCTTCTAAAAAAGCATCCTTATAATTCTAAAAAAGTTGTTTTAATCACGGACCCGGACAGCCCGGGTACTTCCTATTATGAATTCAAAACCAATGATATTTCCTGTGCCGAGGAGTTGCCGACGATCGTCAACATAGATGGTGAAACCATCACCATGGCCCGCATCTGGGTAAAGAAAAAAAGCATCGGGGTTCGTTTTATTCCCTTTCTCGTTGAAGACACCCGGATATAAAAAATGGTAACCCTTCAAGAGCTGAAGGCGCTCGAAAACACCGGTTGATGGTTCACAGGTTCTCGATGGAGGAAGCGTAATGGAGAAACGATTCGTATACCTGGAGACAAAACTGATCTACCAGGAAAAGATAATTGAGGACCTTAACGAGGTCGTAACAAATCAGCAAAACCAGATCGATGAATTTTCCAAAAGACTACTTGCCCTTGAAGAGCATACAAAAATAATGCTGCCATCCATCATCCGTAACCGGGACGAGGAAAGCCCTCCTCCGCATTATTGAGTCCTCATGAACCGGCTTGATCTTTGGCCTGCAGTGGTCTCTTGCATATCCATTGTTTACGGAGATACCGGATACCGTCAAAAATTATCAATTGCAATCAGCTCTTTTTGATTGTACCGGCACTGCTAGGCTCAAGTATTTTCTGTTTTCTTCAAACATCAATTTTTTATCCGCCATCATTTTCAAAAAAGGCATCAGCCGCTCTGCAGTCAGTCCCTGAAACCGGTGGAGGATTCTTTTCAGTGATCGATGCTGCCCGCAAAACAGATAAATTTCTCTGGACAGACCTTCTAATCTATGAGTGAATGGGTCCCCTGAAAGCCTTTGCTGCCGGATAATCATAAAAGCTCTTCCATCTCGATAACTCAGGATTGGTGCATTACCGCTGTCCTGATGGATTCGGGTATATTCTTTTTGCCAGGCACGAACCTTTTGCTCAACCGGCCGCCACAGCTTTCTCTGATATCCCAGGTCACCGCGATATTCCTGGATCATAAAGGTCATGCGGCGGGAAATCTCCGGCGGGAAAATCTTTGCATAATTTTGATGGTTGAAAGCCGCCCTGATCCCGTAGGCTTCAGGGTTTTCATATACCGGACTTCCCTGCCCCAACCAGAAATGAACGATTTTCAGTGGTCGAAAAAAAGTAGCAAACTCAAGGTTATGCAGGGTTTCTTTCATGTCTTCGCTATTGCTGCCAGGAAAATGCAGTATCAAGTTTGCGCTATTGACGATGCCCATGGCCTCACAGTGCTTCATGATTTCCAGGTTCTGGATGGCGGTGGTACCCTTGTTTAATTTTTCAAGCAGCCGAGTGCTGAGTGCTTCGATACCGATCTGAACCCTGTTTACGCCGGCAACGCTCATTTTCTCCAATATCCGTTTTTGAGTTGTGGCTCTGAGCTCGCAAAACAGGCTTAAATCTTTTTTCAATCCAGCCAGTCGATCAAACATCTCCACTGCGGTTTTTACCGGCATGAGATTGTCCATGAATGCCACGGAGAGATTGCGATATTTTGAAGTAAGATGATCGATTTCGGCGGTTACCTGTTTTGGGCCTTTGATCCGGTACCTTTCCCAATTACGGTTGAGGTTACAAAAAGCACAGCCTGAATGTCCAGTCCCGGTTTCAGACGCCTGCCATCGGCAACCGCGGGAAGCTTCGGCCGGCAGTGTCGGGAAAAACATTTTTTCCGGTAAAAATGTTTTCAGCAGCTTGAAATAATCCTCATAATCAGGTACCGGAAGATCGCTTAGATCCGCCATCTGGCTAAAAACAACATTGGTTTTATTATCAACGTCCTGTTTGGCAACAAGACCAGGTGTCCGGTTGGTTTCTTCAAGACCGGATGAATTTATTAAATGATGAACCAGTCGACCCAGGGGCACTTCCCCTTCCCCGTTGATGACAAAATCAATTTCAGGAAATACCGCTAAAAGGTCTCTTGTTGAATCTCCCGCAAACATGGATCCCCCGACAAGAATAGCAAGCTGTGGGAATTTTTTCTTTATGAATCGTATGAAATATAATGAGGATGTGAGCTGGCAAAAACAAATTGAAAAGCCGGCAAGACTGTAAGCGTCCCAGCCAACGCTGTCGATAAATTCATCCGTGACACTTACGATCCGATATGCCAAGTCTTTAAAGTCGACCTCAGCCAGCAAAGGGTTACCCTTTGCTTCCCTGTAAAATAAAGTCTCAATGGCATCGAATCGTTCGGGATATAATAAAGCGGCGTAAACGGTTTCAGCTATCCAGGTTTTCTCTGAAATTTCATGATAGAGCGAATAGCCGATGCTCTCTGCGATTTTTAAATAAAAGTGATGGGCCACTACATTCAGCGCGGGAAATTCCCGATGCAGGTATGATTTCAAAGTGCCGAGCTGTATAGAGGGCCGACTGAAAAGAGGCCAGGGCGTAGATATGAGAACAATACTTTTCATTAATAATTGCCCTTTTTTAAAAAACGGAGTGAAACGATATGGATAGTGAACATTGGATGTTCAGCGATAGCCTTTCAATATGATTGCCGGTTTTCCGATTTTTAATATCTCTTTTTGATGGCATATGCAAATGGTGTATAGAAATCTATGGCAATTAAAAGATAAAAAACGATACCAGCCGGGGTGTCGGCCCTGTTTGCTGAGGAAAAGTCGGTTGACACATTATTTTTTTATGGTTATGCTACAATTTTTTTAAACAAAAGAATGGGGTATCCTTCATTTACCGATTTATATTTTGGTTGAAAAAGCATCTGTTTTTCGCCTGATTCAGAATGCATGAAATATGGAAAAAATGATTTCACAAACGAAAATGAATACTAAAATTCTAATTGTTGACGATGATGATGCCATCCGGGACGCGATGCGTGAATTTATTGAAATCTCCGGCTATCATACGTTTTCTGCTGCCAGTGCTGAAGATGCCCTTGAGATTTTAAGATCAAATGTGATTCAAGTTGTTATTACCGACATCATGCTCGGGGGTATGGACGGTCTGGAACTGACCGATAAGATCATCAAGGACTATGACGCCGATGTGATTGTGATGACAGGATACAGCGGTGATTATTCCTATGAAGAAGCCATTACCAAAGGGGCCAGCGATCTGGTCTTCAAACCGGTCCGCTTTGAAGAACTGCTTCTTAGGCTGAAAAGAGTCCTTAAAGAACGTCATCTTACCGTGGAACGGGACCATATGCTGGATAAGATGCAAACACTGGCAATAACCGACGGACTCACAAAACTGTACAATTCCAGACATTTTTACAACCAGTTGAAAATAGAGGTGGACCGGTCAAATCGATACAAACATCCCCTGGCGCTTCTGCTGCTGGATATCGATCATTTTAAAGACTATAACGATACCTACGGCCACCTGGAAGGTGATAAAGCCCTGATTAAGATAGGAAAAAAAATAAAAGGCTGCCTGCGAAGGATGGACTCCGCCTACCGGTACGGCGGGGAGGAATTTACAATCATTCTCCCGGAGACCAGCGGCCGGGAAGCAAGAACCGTGGCTGACAGAATCAGGTGTTCGGTGGCCGATGAAAAGATACTGCCCAAGCCGGGGATGGTGACTGCCATAACCATCAGCATCGGTGTTACCGAATATATGTTTAAAGAAGCGCTAATTAAATTTATCAAGCGTGCCGACAAGGCCATGTATAAATCTAAAGCTGCGGGGCGAAACAAAGTTTCCAGTCTGTTAGCTTAGGTGGTGTCCTTTTTGTCAGTGCTGTATTGTCACTTTTAAAAGCAGATCGCCACGTTTGCCGTCCGGCATCTGTTTTCCCATCCCCTTGAGCCGCAGTATGCTTCCAGCATGCATCTTAGACGGCACAACCACATTAAACAGCCGTTTCTGGAATCCCCAGGGAATATTCACCAGTTTGCGGGTTCCCATTAGGGCCTCTGTCGCACTGATATTCAGGATGCCGCGAAGATGAGGGCTGTCTCCTCCTCCGGCGGGATGAATCACCTGCAGTCGATGGGTCCTGTGTCTGGCCGTCACTTTTTGCACCTTCTCCGTGGCACCGCTGTTCGGGACCTTTTGCATTAGATACAAAAAAATAATGCCAAAAACAAATCCGCCGATATGCGCCCACCAGGCAATTCCACCGCCGTGCAGATGGCTGCCCGCAGCATTGATAAACTGCATCACAAACCAGAGCCCCAGAAAAAAGAATGCCGGAATTTCAACAAACCAGGGAATGACAATGATGGGAATCAATGTCAGTATTTTAGCTCTGGGGTAAAGAATAAAGTAGGCGCCCATGACCCCGGCAATGGCACCGCTGGCGCCGATGGTAGGGGCCTTTGAGTGCAGATTCAGTATCAGGTGGGACAGGCCGGAGGCCAGGCCGCAGAGTAGATAGAATAAAAGATAACGTAAAGGCCCAAGACGATCTTCCACATTATCGCCGAAGATATAAAGTGACCACATATTGCCCAGCAGATGCCAGAACCCGCCATGGAGAAACATAAACGAGACAAGAGAAAAAAACTGCTGGCCGACGGTAAAATAGGCGGCGATCTGAGGGACGCTGTACCGGGCCGGGACAAGTCCGTAGATATAGACAAACCGGTCAATATCTGCGCCATGGGTCTGTTGCATCAGATAGACAGCGATGTTGGCTGCAATGATCAGCGTGTTGACCACCGGGTAATTTTTTGAAGATATTGTATCACGGATGGGCAGCATAAGCGGCTGGGGATTGCTTGGAACGGTTAAGATTGTTAGGTTGAAGGTTGGAGGCACTCTGCCTATTGGGGGGAGCGGTCCACCGGACTATTCCACCTTCAGTTTTTTACTTTTCCTGGCTTATCCGCATACTCAGATCCACGCTCCCGGCCGAATGGGTCAGTGCCCCTACGGAAATAACGTCGACACCGGTATCGGCAAGGGCTGCCAGGTTATTTTGGGTCACATTACCGGAGACTTCTACAATGGCCCGTCCATTGATGACTTTAACAGCCTGCCGGGTCTGATCCGTATCCATATTATCAAGCATGATCACGTCTGCACCATTTGCGATGGCTTCTTCAGCGCCCTTGATATCGACTACTTCTACTTCAATTTTTAAAAGATGAGAGATCAATTTGCGAACCACGTGGATGGCCTTTGCAATGCCCCCGCAGGCTGCAATATGATTATCTTTAATTAAAACACCGTCATACAATCCCATACGGTGATTATGAGCGCCTCCCACACGCACCGCATATTTTTCCAGAACACGCCAGCAGGGCGTTGTTTTTCTCGTATCCACCAGCCGCACATTTGTATGTTCGATCTGTTTGGTATAACTTCGAACCGTGGTGGCAATACCGGAAAGATGCTGAAGAAAGTTCAATGCGGTCCGTTCCCCCGTGAGCAGGGGGCGCAGTCTGCCATGCATGGCCAGGACGGTGGCACCGATTTTGATATCGTCACCGTCATTGTAATCGGATTTAAATTCAATATTTGCGTCCAGGCGCCTGAAAACTTTGCGGGCAATATCAAGCCCGGCAATCACAAGCGGTTCTTTGGCAACGATTATGCCGGAACCAACAAGCGCTTCATCCACAAGGTTGTCCGTGGTGATGTCCCCGGAGCCGATATCTTCCTGCAATGCCGTATCTATAAGATGTTTTGTAGAATACATGGGTTGCAATTCTTTTTTTTGCTCAAGCAGCATGAGCGGTTGGCGGTTCTCTATTTCTCCCCTTCAAACGCCCTGATCCGGTGCAGGTTGATTTTGAGTTTATCCTGTTTTCCCACCAGAATGTTGTATTTTCCCCTGACCTTGGCAACGACAGGGTCCGGAGCCTTGCTCAAAAAATCGTCATTGTTTAATTTCTTTGAAATTTTGCCCAATTCAATCTCGATTTTCTGCATCTCTTTTTCAAGCCGGCCGGCCTCTTTCGCAAAATCGATAATTCCCTCCAGGCTGACAAAGAGCGTTGCATTGGCAACGATAACCGTTGCCGCGGCTTTGGGCCTTGGACCCGGTTCTCCGGCGGCAAATGATTTCAGCCGGGCCAGGTTGATCAGCAGGTCCTGATGGTCGGTTGCCGTACTACGGATGTTTTCATCAACGGATTGCATGGTAACATCCAGGGCCAAAGAGGGTGCAATACCCATCTCGCCCCTGATATTTCTGATACCGGTGATCATGCCGGAAATAAGCGCCATTTTAGATTCTGCTTTTGTATCTTCTCCTGGCAGCAGTTCTTCAGGGGTATCGAGGGGAAAGGCGGCCGTCATGATCGACCCCTGAGTGTGGGGCAGTTTGTGCCAGATCTCCTCTGTAACAAAAGGCACAAAGGGATGCAGTAAAATCAGTGTATCTCTTAAAACATGCCGGAGCACGCTTCTGGTGGCACCCATTCTTTCTTCACCCTCTTTGCCGTACAGGGCCGGCTTGATGGCCTCCAGGTACCAGTCACAGAATTCATGCCATACAAAATGATAGAGTGCCCCGGCAGCATCGTTGAACCGGTACCCGTCCAAGGCTTCGGCAAGCGTCCGGGTTACACGGCTAAGCCGGGACAGTATCCAGCGGTCTGCAAGTGACAGATGTTCAGACTTGACGTCATTTGGTTTTTCATTAATGTGCATTAATGCGAAACGGGCCGCGTTCCAGAGCTTGTTGATAAAATGGCGGTAGCCTTCCACCCGTTTTTCAGACATGCGGATATCCCGCCCCTGGGCAGCAAAAATCGCCAGGGTAAAACGGAAGGCATCCGTGCCATAGGTATCGATGACATTCAGAGGATCGATCACATTGCCCGTGGATTTGCTCATTTTTTTTCCCTCTTCGTCCCGCACAAGCGCATGGACATAGACATCCTTAAAGGGCACTTTCTCCATGAAATGGATGCCCATCATCATCATGCGGGCCACCCAGAAAAAAAGAATGTCAAAGCCGGTGATAAGGACGGATGTGGGGTAGAACAGCTTCAGTTCGGGTGTTTCATCCGGCCATCCCATGGTGGAAAAAGGCCACAGGGCCGAGCTGAACCAGGTGTCCAGAACATCTGTTTCCTGAACAAGATCCGTACTTTGGCAACCGGGGCATTCTTCCGGGGTTTCCATGGCCACGGTAACCTGTCCGCACCGGCTGCAGGTCCAGGCCGGAATCTGATGTCCCCACCATATCTGGCGGGAAATGCACCAGTCGCGGATGTTGTTCATCCACTCATAATAGGTTTTTGTCCAGATTTCGGGGATGATCCGGGTGTCTCCATTTTCAACTGCCGCAATGGCTTTTTCGGCCAGGGGTTTGGCGCTCACAAACCACTGCTTGGACAAATTGGGTTCAACCACTGTTTTGCAACGGTAACAATGGCCCACACTATGCAGATAGGGCACGATTTTTTCAAGCAATCCATCGGCTTCAAGGGCTTTGACCACGGCTTTACGGCATTCAAACCGATCGCGTCCGGCAAACCTGCCGGCTGCTTCGGTCATGGTGCCGTCGTCACCGATGACTTTCACGCCGGCCAGTTTATGACGGGCACCGATTTCAAAGTCATTGGGATCATGGGCCGGTGTTACCTTGAGGGCCCCGGTACCAAAAGACATGTCCACATATTTATCGCAGATTACGGGGATTTCTTTGCCAACCAGCGGCAGCATGATACGACGGTCGCCGATATCCTGATACCGCTCATCGTCCGGGTGCACCGCCACTGCAGTATCCCCCAGCATGGTCTCCGGCCGGGTAGTGGCAATGACAACATGACCTTTACCATCGGCAAAAGGGTACCGGATATAATACAGGTGACCTTCGATCTCTTCATGTTCCACTTCAAGGTCCGCCAGGGCCGTATGACAGCGCGGACACCAGTTGGTAATATAATTACCGCGATAAATAAGACCGTCATCATAAAGCTTTACAAAAACCTTGCGGACCGCCCGGGAAAGACCCTCGTCCATGGTAAACCGTTCCCGCTGCCAGTCACAGGAAGCACCCAGACGCTTGAGCTGATTGATAATTGCGCCGCCGTATTGCTCACGCCACTTCCACACTTCGTCAATAAATTTTTCCCTGCCGAGCTGATGGCGGTCCAGCCCGTCTGCGGCAAGTTTACGCTCAACGACATTTTGTGTGGCAATGCCGGCATGGTCGGTACCAGGCATCCATAATACATTATCACCCCGCAGTTTTCGATACCGGCACAGGATATCCTGCATGGTAATATTCAAGGCATGGCCCATGTGCAGTACGCCGGTTACATTCGGCGGCGGAATCACAATGGAATAGGGTTTGTCGGTGTCGTTTTTTTCATCCGCCGCAAATAATTGATTCTTTTCCCAGAAATCATACCAACGGTTTTCCACCTCGTGGGGTTCATAACTTTTGTCAATTGACCTGGGACTCATATGGTTTTACTCCTTGCGAAATTTTATGCCGCAATATATTGAATTTTTAACAGTCTTAAATCCATCAAATGCAATTACCGTAAAAAGCTGGCTATGTTTTGAGATACCGTTAAATTTAAATCGGGGATTAATTGCTAATCCCCGATTCCGTCACGGCACAATCCGCGGTCCAACTCGTATTGTCGGTATATGCTTAGTTGCCGGGAGAATTTTCAAGCAATATCTCTTTCAACCTTTCTATCTCCCGGGCCACCGCTTTTTCGATAAATGTTGCCAGCATTTGCTCGATCTTTTCGGAAAACATCTCATCCACGATGCGTTTTAAGATTTCTTCCAGTTGATCTGTTGGTATCCTGGGAAAATCCTGAGGTGTGAGTTCACTGGTTTGTGTCTGGGGAATATCTTTTTGCGCAGTGTCCCTATCCAAACTTTCCAGTGGCAAAGAGGTGCCCTCAAGGTCCATGGCAATCCCGGCACCTTCCATTGTTTCCCCATTTGTCAAATCAGTATCAAGAGAACTGGGATCCTCTTCGGAGACGGAAGTCAACTCCATTCCCAGTGAGTCAACAAAATCATTATCAAAATTGCCGGACTGCTGGACAACCCGGTCATCAGACGTAGTATCCCGGTCGTTAAAATCATCCGCAATTTCGGCAAAATCGATAATATCTTCGCCAATATCCAAATCTGTTTCTACAGCGTCAAGTAGATCGATGATATCGTCATCTGTTTCAGTTTTATCGACTGCAACGTCGATCAGGTCGATGACGCCGTTTTCCATACCGGCCCGTGAATCAGCTTCCAGCCCTTCTTCTTCAAAAAGTCCGGCGAAATCATCTTCGGGTTCGGGTTCTTCAGCGACAATTTTATCCAGATCGATAATGTCATCTTCCATCCTGGCATCCGGCTCGAGTTCTTCTATAAGATCGATAATCCCTTCATCCGATCCGGATTCTTCCGCCGCAAGTTCCGTCAGATCGATAATCTCTTCTTGATCAGACGATTTCCCTGGAATTGTCCCGGGTGGGTCTGTTTCACTGTCGCCCGGTTTATTGCTGCCCCCTGATGATTGATCAAGCTGATTTTTTTCTGTCATTTTGTCTCACATCTCCCTGCACGGCCGAACGGTTATGCCCGATCCTGTCTTGCTTTATGGGTCCCAAAATTCAGAATTTTCCAATTATTTCAAAAATCAAACAACCCTTTATAATTTTTTAAAAATTATCACACGCCAAATCTCATGTCAACATTTTTGCCGCTTTGAATTCGGTTCCTTCAGGCCTGTGCAACACCCCGGTGCCGGTGGTAAAAAGCAGTGAAAAGGGCAGGGGCACAACAAGTCATGAAAGTTATGAATGGTGAGTAACGAGATAAGCAGAACAGCCATTTAATTCCTCATTATTCAAAACCCATATTTCACCACTTTCATATAAAAACTGTTGATTATTAATCGTTTGTTTTATAATTTCAAACTGTTCGAACTTTTATTCGGGCAAAGAATCTTTGTTGGCCCTTTTCAATTGTAACCGATTACAAAGAAGGTATCCATGCGTCGATTTTTTATTGAAAAAACTGATCTTATCGGCTCTCAGGCGATCATCAGCGGGCCTGACGCACATCACATAAAAACCGTTTTGCGATTAAAAACCGGCCATGCCATAGTAATCATAGACGGTACCGGGATGGAATACACCGCCCGAATTACAGGTTTTCCATCCGGCACCGTCGCCGTTCAGGTCCTTGAAAAAAACATCTGTGAAACAAAATCTCATGTAAAGATAACGGTTGCGATAGGGATGCTGAAAGATAAAAAAATGGATGAACTGGTCCGCCGGCTTACGGAACTCGGCGTGTCGTGCTGGGCACCTTTTTTTGCGGCCCGATCGGTTCCAAGGCCCGATCCCCGACGCCTGGCAGCCCGTACGGTCCGGTGGAAAAAAATTGCCGTAGAAGCCCTTAAACAATGTAACCGCAACCACATGCCCGAGATCATGGAACCGGTGGCATTTAAGGATACCCTTTCGCTGGCCCGGGGCAGCGATTTGAAAATAATATTCTGGGAAAACCAGGCGCCTGAGACCGTTTCATCAGGCCCTGCCTTTGCCGATCAATCCTGCAGAAAAATATTTGCCATGCTGGGTCCCGAGGGTGGTTTTACCCACAAGGAAATCGAATCGGCCCGTTCCTGCGGTTTTATTTCGGCATCCCTGGGCCCTCGGATTTTGCGTGCTGAAACCGCGGCCCTGGCGGCTGCTGTGATGATGCAATTTATTTTTGGGGATATGGGAAAATTTGCTTGACAAAATTTGAGGCCTAGATTAAATAGGCACATTCCGTTAGTGGTAAAGTTTTTTTCACCTTGCCGAGGTAGCTCAGTCGGTAGAGCAGGGGACTGAAAATCCCCGTGTCGGCAGT
>CAZFXX010000016.1:3582-22905 GCA_964522985.1 uncultured Desulfobacteraceae bacterium | reverse complement strand
TGGGGGATACTAGGATTGGGTTTGTTAATGGCAGGTCCAGAAGGGGTCAAATACTCTCGCAGTTTGCTCAAGAAATTATGGCGCTTCTTTGCACGCCATTTCGATTAATCAAATGAGGTGCTTTTTAAATTTGAAACGCTGTATTTTCAAACAGGTGACTTATGCGGCCTTTTGAATCATGATTCCCCGGATTTTTTCGACTTCCGTGCTTTCAAGATACGCGTCAAAAGTCATGAGCCGATCGATGATGCCACCGGGGGTAATTTCGATAATCCGATTGACCAAGGTGTTCACGAACTCATGGTCATGGGAAGTGAACAGAATGACCTCATTGAATTTGAGCAGGCTGTCATTTAAGGCCGTGATGGATTCTAGATCAAGATGGTTGGTGGGTTCATCCAGCATCAGGACATTGGACTGGGCCAGCATCATTCTTGAAAGCATACAGCGCACCTTTTCCCCTCCGGAGAGCACGTTGATTTTTTTTACGGCCTCTTCTCCGGAAAAGAGCATGCGTCCTAAAAAGGTCCGGGCAAAGCTCTCGCCCTCTGTGGGGGGAGCAAACTGCAGAAGCCAGTTGATTAGGTTTTGGTCGCCCTTGAAATAAGCGCTGTGTTCTTTGGGAAAATAGGAATGGGTAATGGTGACGCCCCACCGAAACGTACCGCTGTCAGGTACCATTTCCCCTGCCAGGATATGGAAAAGGGTGGTCTTGGCCAGGCTATTTCCGCCCATAAAGGCAATCTTGTCCCCGCCGTTCACCGTAAAACTCACATTGTTCAGCACCTTTTCACCATCAATGGTCTTGGTGAGTCCGTCCACTTCCAGGATCACATTGCCGCAGGGGCGTTCCGGCTTGAAGCAGATAAACGGGTATTTTCTGGACGACACGGGCATGTCCTCAAGGGTGAGTTTCTCTAAAAGTTTTTTTCGAGAAGTGGCCTGTTTGGATTTGGAGGCATTGGAACTGAACCGCTGAATAAAAACCTTTAATTCATTGGCCCGATCCGTAACCTTTTTGTTTTCCGCCTGTTTATGTTTCAGATTCAACCGACTGGCCTGGTACCAGAAATCGTAGTTCCCCACGTATACCGATATCTTACTGAAATCAATGTCTGCAATGTGGGTGCACACCTGGTTCATGAAATGACGGTCGTGAGACACCAGGATGACCGTGTTCTGGAACCGGTAGAGAAACGACTCAAGCCAGGCAATGGACTTGATATCCAGGTTGTTGGTGGGCTCATCCAGGAGCAGGATATCCGGATTTCCGAACAGGGCCTGGGCAAGGAGTATCCTGACCTTTTCACCGCCTTCGAGTTCCTTCATTTTTTTTACGTGCATCTCTTCGTCAATACCCAGAGCGTTTAGAAGCACTGCCGCTTCAGACTCTGCCTCATAGCCGTCCATATCCGCGAATTCAGCCTCAAGCTCACCGGACCGGATGCCGTCTTTTTCGGAAAAATCGGATTTGCTATACAGCGCATCCCTTTCGGCCATAATGTTGTACAGCTTTTCATGGCCCATGATCACCGTGTTTAAAACCGTCTGGTCGTCAAAGGCAAAGTGATCCTGTCTTAAAACCGTGATCCGCTCCCGGGGACCCAAGGAGACAGTCCCCGAGTCCGGTTCGATATCCCCGGATAAAATTTTTAAAAATGTGGACTTTCCGGCACCATTGGCGCCGATGAGTCCGTAACAATTGCCCGGTGTAAATTTTATATTGGCATCTTTGAACAAAACCCGTTTACCATAGGCAAGGGTGACGTTGTTTGCACAAATCATCGTTGGTTGTTTCCTTTTCGTTAGACAAAAAAAACCACAGGCACAAATCCTGTGGTTCAAAAGTCGAAGCAAATTATCACCTCTTAAAATGAAAAGCAATCTTTTTTTATAACCGTTCACGGGTTCATCAATTCTGTATCCATGAACGGTTACGAGCTCGGGTCGGAGGGGTGGGATTGAGCTGTTGAAAAAAGCGAAAGCCCCCGGGAAAGCGTGAGGACAGGGCATACAACAGGACCTGCCGTTAAAATCGGAACTAATGCAATATTTTCTCAAGCGCAGGATGATCTGCAATCCGGTTAAGCGTGTCCGTGAGTCTTGCAAATTCAGGCAGATTTTTAAATAACAATGAAAGGGTATACTGTCGACCTTCAAAATGAGACGGGGGTACAAGACTGATGCCCGATCCGAGTTTCAGGTGTTTTAAATTTTTTTCAAACTCTTTTTCGGCATTGCAGATAGCAGGATAACGGCGTTGTTTTAGATAGATCCGGATCTTTGCTGTTTTCCGGTTGCGGTCTATATCGGGGTGGTTAACGATATCCTGCACAACCGGCATATTGATCAGGTCCTGCACAGATATCTCCTCGCGCAATGCAATCTCAGTAATTAAAGTGACGATTTCTCTTTGTTTATTCAAGCCGGTCTTTAGTTTGGCAAAAAGACCGGCCAGGGCCATGCCGTCCTTGTGTTCCATTTTTGCAAGGGACAGGGCAACCACCAGAGAGATGTTATCCAGAAGCACATTTTTCTGAATTTTTCGAGGAAGTCGGCAAATCGTCTTGATTTTATTAATGGCCGCAATATTGTCAGGCAGGTTAAGTGTTTTTGCCGCTTTAACCAGTTGCTCATCATCGCTGAAGCAATTTGCCAGTAGATCCAGGGCCCTTGATATTTCGAGAAGATTGAGCGTTCTTTGCATTGAATTATCGGCGATGGCAAGTTGTGCACATTCGAAATGAGTGCTGCGGGCACTCAACAGTCTGGTATCGATTTTTGACCAGCTCAGATGGCTGCATGCTTTGATCCGTCGAAATCCACATATTATTTTGAACTTACCGGACGTTTCCTTTAAAATCGGCAAAGCCATGAGTCCTATCTCGCTGATGGAAGAAACAAGACCATCGACATCATCTCCGGTGGATATACAATACGTGCCGTCATCTTGATCGATTGATGTCAGATCGACATTACACGCCTTAAAGCCCATGACTTGATCCAGTCAGTAATGTCAATGCTTCAATATATTTACTTCTTGTTTTGCTGACAATCTCCTGCGGCAGGGAAGGTCCGGGAGGTGTTTTATTCCACACCTGGGAATTCAGGTAATCTCTAAGATATTGCTTGTCAAAACTTTTTTGCACACCACCGGGCCGATAGGATGCTTTGGGCCAGAACCTGGATGAATCAGGCGTCAGTATTTCATCAATCAGCATCAGATCATCTCCAATAAGGCCGAATTCGAATTTCGTATCGGCAATAATTATGCCCCTGTCAGCAGCCAGCTCGGCACCTTTTTTATATATTGCCAGGGTCAGTTCTCTGACCTGTTCGGCCAGGGATTTGCCGATGAGGTTTTCAGCTTCATAAAATTCTATGTTTATATCGTGCAATCCTTCGTCGGCTTTTGTTGAAGGGGTAAAAATAGGTTGCGGCAGCTTTTCCGATTCCCTGAGACCCGGCGGTAATTTGATACCGCATACATGGCCGGCCTTTTTGTAAGATTTCCATCCCGATCCCGAAATATACCCCCGGGCAATGCATTCAACCGGCAGCGGGGTTGCTTTTTTAACCAGCATACTCCGGCCACGCAACGAATCCGCATAGGGTCTGCAGATTCGGGGATACGCATCAACATCTGCCGTGATCACATGATTTTGAATAATAGACGTCATAACATCAAACCAGAAAAGAGAGATCTGGGTAAGAATAATGCCCTTGTCCGGCAACTGGTCGGGCATGACAACATCAAAAGCGGAAATTCTGTCAGTGACGACCATCAGCAATGTATCGCCAAGGTCATAAATATCTCTGACCTTTCCTCTTTTAACAAGATTCAGATCATGAAAATCGGTTTCAAATACAGTATGATGTTTTTCCATTAAAACGCTTTAGCTCCTTTTTGCCCAATTTCATCGTTATGCGAAAGACAAGGCGGTATTAAATTTGTTTTTGTAATTTCAAAAAAAAGTTCACAAACCGTCGTAAAACGACACGTGCTGCTTCATTCATATCAACAAACGCGACTCCGGTTTCAAATCTTTTATCATGGCCGGTACGGCAATGTATCACCTTTCCCTGAATATCCACCAGATCATTTTTAAGGCCTATCGAAATAGACAGGACCTGGTGTTTTTCTATGGCAAAAACGGTTTCCAGCAGTATCCCGGATTCTGAAACATTAAGCGTTCTTCCCATGCCCTGCTTTATCACCTCATTGTTCTCATTGATACATAGATAAGACAGGTTCAGTGAATCGATTCTATGATGTTTTCTTTTTTCAATTTTACTCATATCCATTTCCCAGTCAGGTGAAATGCCTGATTTGCCGATTGTCGTCAGCGTTCTGTTTTCATAAATGTATTGCACATGATCATTGAGGTTGCCGAAATACAGGTCCCTACATTTGCAACGATATTCCTGAAAGTTAAGGAAAGCTGCTCATATTCCTGCTGGAGCTTTTCCACATCAACCCGGCTGGTTTTAAGGTCCTGGGAGGCAAACACGGAAGCTGAAAAAGGTTCATGGCCCATATCTATAAATGGGATATGTCCAAAATAATCACCATTTCCCAATTCCGAAAAAAGCATCATTTCGTGATCTGTCTGCCTTGCTATAAAAGCGGTGCCATTTGTAATTTTAAACAGATTTTTCTCGGTCTGCCCTTGCTTTAGCAGTTGTCTTACATTTTTAAGCCGACATTCCGGGATATCAGGCGCAATGTAAGTTTCAACATATCTGTTGGTCAATCGTTTCAATCTTCTATCCAGGCTTGTCATCAGATTTTTTAATTGCGGTGACATGGCAGTATATTCTCTTGAGAGTCGCTGTGAATCCAGAACCCCAAGTTGGACATTGCCCCTGGCAATGGCTGAAGCACTGCGTTTGCTTCCGCGCGTCATAAGCGAATCCAGACTTCCAACAAATGCACCGTCACCTATTTTAAGGACCGTCAAGGGCCCCTTGGCGCTTTCTTTAACAATGTCGACCCGGCCTTCCAAGATGACCCATATCCAGTTACCGTGCTTACCCTCTTCGACGATTCTTTCACCGTCATAGAACTCCTCTTCATCCACTACATGCATATAGTCGACCAAAGGGCCCCTGATGACAGTCTTGGCCGATTCTTTTTTTTGACTACCCCTGAGTATTTTTTTCTGAACCCTGTCGGCCCCGAAATTTTCGATCAGGCCGTCATCAAGCATTTTCAATCCGTTAAGGATGATTTCCATTCTGCTTTTTTTAATAACCCTGGCGACATTGACAGATTCCTGAGTGAATTCAAACTCGCCCCGGGTCCATCCAAAAAAGGAGTAGACGGCGTCAAGGCCTCTCAGGTTGCCGATAGAACCGTTTATCGGATTTCCTTTGGTGAAATATACAATGCCGGGCTCCGGAGAAAATCGACTCATGATGCGCAAAATACCGGAGCTTACGTTTGCCCCGAGCAGTTGGAAAATATCCGCCAGACTGAGAAACTCAAGATTACCTGCAAGAACGATTTTATTATTCATGAGAAACAGTTATTTTGCCCATTTCAATTGTCTCTGAAGAGATTGCAACGTCAATTTCAAACACTCTTTCAATGTAATTCCGACACCATATCCATTGACCGCACTGGAAGGAAAGGAAGGCGCTTTTAGCTGCCGGTTCAGATTTCGTTCCATTTCATCAATGGACATAATCGGTATGGATTGATCGGCCAGGTCCCGTTTGTTGTATTGCAGGATCAGTGGAATTTTAAAAATGTTTATATCATAATCCCTCAGGTTTTTCTGAAGATCTTTAAGCGAAAGCATATTTTTTTCACGTCTGACATCAAGGGAATCCGCAACAAAGACAATCCCGTCCACCCCACGCAATACAAGTTTTCTAGTGGAACTGTATTGCACCTGTCCGGGCACGGTATACAACTGCACACGCACATCACATCCCTTTATTTTACCAAGTCCCATAGGGAGAAAATCGAAAAATAGCGTCCGGTCTCCCTCTGTATTGATGGATACCATTTCACCAACGATCTGCTTTTTGTAAGATTTGAAAATAAATTCAAGATTGGTTGTCTTACCGCACCTACCGGGACCGTAATATACTATCTTGCATTCTATCTCGCGTCTTTTTAAATTAAAAACAGCCATACGACCCAACTCCAATGCAAAAAAGCGTTATGTTACTATCGCGGATTATTATTTTACGATTCTATATTGTCACATTACTTTAAAATGCAAAATATCAAATACAAGCGCTTAAATACTGACAATTTTTATATCCAGACTGAGATACCCCCTTTTAGGTCCTCTGCTGATTTCTACTTTGTCGTATACCAAGCCTGCGCCCTTGAATATTGCAATAGGCGAATAGAATTGGATGTCATCAAGATGGAGCCCGATGCTTAAATTATCTACAAGTTCTCGATCATTTTTTGAAATAATAAAACTGATGATGTTCCCGCTCTGGTAATTGACATCCAGTTCTATAAGGCGGTCTTTTTGAAGGCCATCTTTCATGGTGATGCCGATTGAGCTGATGTCAATAATTTCTATTTCCTGATTTCTTTTATTTTTTTCTTTTCGGGCGGTTGTTCTATCCGGCAGTAGCGAATCGACACCATTTTTTCTAAAAAGCACTTCCAGCAACAGATACAGTTCTTCAATCTGAGCGGATGAAAACAGATCACCCGAGTTCCACTCCAGGTATTGTTTGACTGCCCTCTCCGGCGCATCCATGGCGATATAGCAGCGCAGAATATTTTTGGCTGCGTTCAGACGCGGTTTATCTTTAAAAAGCAATTTTTTTAACTCATTGACAGCACTTTCATACTGTCCGAATTTAGCAAGCGCAATGGCACTGGACAGATCGGCGGAGTCTTGCGTACCGTCGCTTGTAAAGGCAAACAGCTTTTTTATCAGCTTTCTGTTTTTATCTGACAACTCAGGTACATTGGGTGAATTTTGGACACTCTTGACACCTAAATTAACTTTTCCCAGCTTATTTGTAATCGTTTTCACAAGCAACCGGCTATTTTCATCTGAATCTGTATTATTTAAAATATCCAGGCAGTCACGGTATATTTTGGCTGCATCTGCCAACAGCCCTTGAGATTTGTATAGCTCGGCCTCATGAAGCATTTTCACAATGCTTTTCAGGTCTGCTGCAACATTTTTTTCGACTGCCTGGGGCGTTTCACCTTCGGATACTGTTTTTTCCATAGATTTGATTTTTTTCGTTATCAGGCGGATCAGCTTTGGGCCGTTTTTAATCTGCTTACCTTCTCTGACGATATCGGCTGCGGAACGGTATCGTACCAGGGCTTCTTTCATGAATCCCTGGGCGCTGTAGGTTTCTGCTTCATGCAGCAATTCTTTGACCTGCTTCGTAATATCCATCTTGACGTTCGCTGCCTTCTGTTCATTCATAAAAAAAACAATGTTGCCGATTGTTGCGGCCTTCCCTGTTCTTCATACCCCGTATACTGGCTTTTTGTATATCCTGATTTTATATGCAATGTCAATATTTGAGAAAGATATAAATGTATTGACATTATCGTCTATTATGCTAACAGATTTTTTCACATCGAATAATTATTAACCTACTAATTCCAAGGAGAGTCAGTATGAATAGAAAAGTAACCGTTGTGGGAGCGGGCAATGTCGGGGCCACTGTGGCTCAGCGTCTGGCTGAGAAAGAACTTTGTGACGTTGTTCTTGTCGATATAATCGAGGGCGTACCTCAAGGCAAAGCACTTGATCTGACTGAGGCGGCCCCTATTGAAAAGCATGATGCGCATCTCATCGGCGCCAATGATTATAAGCCTTCCCAAGGATCCGATATCGTAATTATTACGGCCGGAATTCCACGAAAACCCGGTATGAGTCGTGATGACCTCATCAGCACGAATGCTGGGATTATGAAAAACGTAACCCAACAGATTGCGGCGCTTTCTCCGGAAGCCATGCTGATCATTATCAGTAATCCGCTGGATGCCATGTGTCATGTGGCTTATGACGCCAGTGGATTTCCCAAAAATAGGGTCATCGGCATGGCCGGCGTACTTGATTCCGCCCGGTTCAGGGCATTTATCGCAATGGAACTTAATGTCTCCGTTGAAAATACCCATGCGTTTGTCCTTGGCGGGCATGGTGATACCATGGTTCCCCTGCCCCGATACTCCACTGTAGCCGGCATACCCATCACAGAGCTGATGTCCAGTGAAAGAATTGATTCACTTGTGGAAAGAACCGCAAACGGCGGCGCTGAAATAGTCAGTCTGCTGAAAACCGGAAGTGCCTATTATGCACCGGCGTCGGCGGCCGTGGAAATGGCGGAATCAATCCTTAAGGACAAGAAAAAAATTCTTCCCTGTGCCGCCTATCTTGAAGGCGAATATGGCATCAACGGTCTGTTTATCGGGGTCCCGGTCAAGCTCGGTGCCGGGGGTATGGAAAAGGTCATTGAAATCGTTCTCACCGATGAGGAACAAACGGCACTTAAAAAATCAGCCGCTGCGGTACAGGGGCTCAAGGACACGTTAAAGAAACTTGACGCAAAATAATTATTGATGCGGTTGAAAGCTGAAGGGTGAAGACGGTAAGGCACATATAGTTCGACCATTTTTAAGTTGGTGACCTATGAGGCAGCCAGAGCAGTTATTACCGCTTCGGCGGCCTGTCGATTCATTGTGGGCAGCATGCTCAATTCTTCGAGTGTGGCTGCCCTTATTTTTTTAAGGCTGCCAAAATGCCTCAGCATGGACTGCTTGCGCTTTTTCCCGATTCCGGGGATTGAATCGAGCAGGGATACTGTGGCTGCTTTGGATCTGCGTTGCCGGTTAAAGGTAATTGCAAATCGATGAGCCTCGTCTCTAATCTTTTGAAGAAAAAGCAACAAATCCCCCTCCCGCCCCCAGTTGATCGGATTCATACGGCCGGGTGTGTAGATTTTATCGGTAAGCTCACCTTTTTGTTCATTTTTTTTAGCAATTCCGATCAGTGTGAAATGATTTTCCAGCCCCAGTTTTCTGATCACCGACAGGGCAATGCCCAGTTGCCCCTTGCCGCCGTCAACAATGAGAAGGTCCGGATACGGCTCACGCTTGTGGTTGAAACGTCTCTCAAGTACTTCGGCCATGCCGGCATAATCATCGGAACCACAAACGGCATGAAGGATATATTTGCGATAATCCGACTTGCTGGGTTTGCCGCTGATAAAGACCACCATACCCGATACTGCCTGGGTTCCGGAAAAATTTGAATTATCAAAGCATTCAATTCGCTGGGGCAGCCGATTCATTAAAAGACGTTGTTGCAGACGGGCCAGCAGTGCTTTACGGCCGTCAATATCAACAATATGGTTCTTAAGGTGATGTTCAGCATTTTGCAGGGCCATTTCGAGCAGACGAACTTTTTTTCCACGGCGGGGTTGACGGATTTTCGACTTTATTTTTTTATTTTCCCAAAACCATTCCTCCAACAATAGTGCGTCTTCCGGCACAACCGGCGTGAGGATCTCTGAGGGAATAAAATTTTTATTATCATAATACTGCTCGATAAAAGAGCCAATTATTTCAGCCTCAGTCGCCATGGTTGTTGAAAAAGTAAAATTCCCAGCCCCCTGGAGATAGCCACCACGTATCGTCAGCAGTGTGACTGTCGTGGCTTCAGGCGCCGCGGCCATTCCGATAACGTCCCGGTCTTTGAGGTCTATGGTTACCGCCACCTGTTTTTCAAGCGTTTTTTCGATGGCAAACATTTTATCCCTGAGCACGGCAGCTTTTTCAAAATCCCTGGCCCCTGCAGCAGCGAGCATCTCTTTTTTAATTTTTATTCTCAGTTCCCGGGTTCGGCCCCTTAAAAAAAGAGTTACCTCCCGGGCCATGTCGTCATAGTCGGTTTTTTTGACATCCATGCAGCAGGGCGCCAGACAGGTCTGCATCTGAAAGTTAATGCACGGCCGGGTCCTTGTTTTAAATTCACGATCGCTGCATTTGCGCAGCTTAAATGTTTTATTGACGATTTTTAACGTACTGCGAACCGCCTGGGCCGATGAAAAAGGACCAAAATAGAGGTTCCCGTCATTTTCAATTTTACGCACGATGCTTAACCGGGGATAGGGATGGTTTGCGTCAAGCCGCAGGGCCGGATAGCGTTTGTCATCCTTTAAAATGATATTATATCGCGGCCGATATTTTTTAATCAGAGTGGACTCGAGAATCAAGGCTTCTTTTTCACTTGCGGTGAGGATGGTATCAAAATTTGCAATTTTCCCGGCAAGAACCCGGGTTTTGATGTCCAGTTGCTCCGGATTTTTAAAATAAGATGAGAGCCGTTTCTTAAGATTACGGGCCTTGCCCACATAAATGATACCACCGGCATCATCCAGCATGAGATAAACACCCGGCGCGGAAGTGACCAGCGATAGTTTTTCAGCATAATTTTTCATAAAAAATATAGGCAACCGTTCACTGTTGTCGGTTCACAGTTTACAAATAACGGGCATGCCCTGTCGGGCACAGCGAGCATAAAAGATATACTGTGGATATCGATTTCAATCCTCTGTTTTGTAACCTGAACCGGTAACTGTAAACCGTGAACGATTTCAAATACCGATTACAGTTCAAACATCATCAGATTTTTTAAAGCCTGGATCCGGTCCCTGAACCGGGCCGCCTTTTCAAATTCAAGATCTCGGGCCGCGAGATCCATCTTTTTTTCAAATTGCTTGATTTTAGCACCGATATCATCCGTTGAAGAAAAATCTGACAATGATTCGGCGATCATTTCAGCATTTTCACCGGTCTGATTGTAATCTGTCATAAAAACAGGAACAATTTCTTTTTTGATGGTTTCAGGTGTAATGTGGTGGATTTTGTTATAGGTCTGCTGAATTTTTCGACGACGGCGGGTTTCCTCAACTGCCGTTTTCATGGAAGCCGTGATCTTATCAGCGTACATGATAACTTTGCCGTTTACATTGCGGGAAGCACGTCCAGAGGTTTGAATCAGGGACCGTACAGACCGTAAAAATCCTTCCTTATCCGCATCCAGAATAGCCACCAGGGTAATTTCCGGCAGGTCGAGCCCTTCCCTGAGAAGATTGATCCCAATCAATACATCAAAAATTCCGGTCCTGAAATCCTGTATAATATCCATACGTTCAAATGTATTAATATCCGAATGCAGGTAGCGTACCTTGAGCCCGAGATCCTTATAATACTCAGTAAGGTCCTCGGCCATTCTTTTTGTCAGGGTTGTGACCAGAACCCTTTCATTTTTGTTGATGCGTTCACGGATCTGCTCTAGCAGATCGTCAACCTGATCTTTAGCAGGTCGAATATCTATTGCCGGATCCAGTAAGCCGGTGGGCCGCACGATTTGTTCAACAATGGAATTTCCCCCCTGGTCGATTTCGTAATCACTCGGCGTTGCCGAAATATATATTACCTGATTTGTCCTGTACTCAAATTCATCGAATTTAAGGGGCCGGTTGTCAAGTGCCGATGGGAGCCTGAAACCGTATTGAACGAGCGTCTGCTTCCGCGATCGGTCCCCTTTGTACATGGCCCGGACCTGGGGGACGGAAATATGGCTTTCGTCGATAAACAGCAGGTAATCATCCGGGAAATAGTCCATAAGGGTCGGCGGGGGTTCTCCCGGCGCACGAGCAGTCAGGTGGCGGGAGTAATTTTCAATTCCGGTGCAGTATCCGATCTCCTGCATCATTTCCAGATCAAAATTTGTCCTTTCTTCAATTCTCTGGGCCTCGACAAGCTGATTGTTGTCTCTGAAAAAATTATGCCTCTCCTTGAGTTCGGCGATAATGGTCTTGATGGCCCGCTGCCGGGTCTGCTGTTTGGTTACGTAATGGCTGGCCGGAAAAAGGGTCACACAGTTTACCCTCTTTTTGATGGTCCCTCGGAGCGGGTCTATCTCGGCAATCATATCGATCTGGTCGCCGAAAAACGCTATCCGGATGGCGGTATTTTCTTCATAGGCAGGGAAAATATCAACGCAATCCCCCCGCACCCTGAACCCCCCCCGGTAAAAATCGAAATCATTGCGATTATACTGCATGCGGACAAGATCGGACAGAAAATGATCGCGGACCAGTTCCTGATCATTTTCAAGATTGATGCGCATCCCCATATAATCTTCCGGTGCGCCCAGTCCGAAAATACAGGACACGCTGGCCACAACGATGACATCTCTTCTTGAAAGTACCGAACGTGTGGCCGAGTGACGCATTTTGTCAATCAGTTCGTTTAAGGATGAATCTTTCTGGATATAGGTGTCGCTGGAGGGTATGTAAGCCTCGGGTTGATAGTAGTCATAATAGCTGACAAAATATTCAACCGCATTTTCCGGAAAAAGTCCGCGGAATTCATTGTAGAGCTGTGCAGCTAGAGTTTTGTTGGGGGCCATAATAAGGGCCGGCCTGTTCGCTCCGGCAATTACATGGGCCATGGTAAATGTTTTGCCCGACCCGGTTACCCCCAAAAGGACCTGATGCTTCTTTTTTTTACCCAGACTCTTTAAAATGGCCTGGATGGCAGCGGGCTGGTCCCCTTTGGGCGTAAACCCGGATCTGATCTTAAATAATGACATCCTGTCCTTGGAAATTAGAAATTAAAAATCGGCCGCGGAACGTTGAGTGGGAAAATTCTATTTTCCAATTTCTACTTTCCAGAATGATCCATCGGTCCGGTCCTCGACAACCACATTCATTTCTTCCAGTTTTTTTCTGATTTCATCGGCTTTGACCCAATTTTTTGATGTCCGGGCCTCAGATCTTTTTTTTATGAGGTCTTCGATGATCACAGGATCCAGGTCCTGTTTTTCAAGGGCTGATTGTTTCTTACACCTGAAATAATCCTCCGGGTTTTCAGTAAGGATGCCGAGGATTGTGCCTATTTTCACTATCTGTGCGCTTGCGGACAGCGCTTGCTCCCGTATTTTATCGGAGGTGTTGCCGGTCGTTTCATCCAGCAAACGATTAATATTGCGAACCGCATCAAAAATAGATCCTAGGCCCAGGGCACTGTTAAAATCATCATCCATTGCAGAACGAAACTTCTCCCAATATTCACCGTCAAATGAATGGTTTGCAACGGTTTCAGGATTGCTTCCAACCGTTTCGTTGATCCGCTTTAATACCCCGTAAAATTTATCTAGACTTTTACCGGCTTCTTCGATATTCTGAGGGGTATAGTCAATTGGGCTGCGGTAATGGTTGGAGAGCAGGAAGAGACGCAATGCTTCCGGATGACAGATTTTTATAATATCTTTTATCATCATGAAATTACCCAGCGATTTGGACATTTTTTCATGATCAATATTGATAAATCCATTATGTATCCAGAATTTTACAAAAGGTTTGGCAAAGGCCGCCTCGGACTGGGCGATTTCATTTTCATGGTGTGGAAAAATCAGATCTTTACCGCCGCCATGGATATCAATGGTTTCTCCGAGCAGGGCACTGCTCATGGCCGAGCATTCAATATGCCATCCCGGCCGGCCAAGACCCCAGGGGCTGTCCCAGGAGGGTTCACCCGGCTTGGCCCCTTTCCAAAGCGCAAAATCAAAAGGATTGCGTTTTCTTTTATCCACGTCCACCCGTGCACCCGCCTCCATATCCTCTAACCGGCGGCCCGAAAGCCTGCCGTAGTCATTAAATTTTTCAACTGCGTAATAGACATCATTTCCAATGCGATAGGCCACTTTTCGGTCCATCAGAATTTTAATAATCCGGATAATATCAGCGATGTGCTCGGTTGCCTTGGGTTCGATGGTGGCCCGCCGTACATTCAACGCATCCATATCCGTGTAGAATTCCGCAATGTATTGTTCAGCTATTTCGCGGCAATCGGTTCCCATTTCGTTGGCCCGGTTAATTATTTTGTCATCCACATCGGTAAAATTCCGGACATATGTAACGGCATAACCGCTGGCTTCTAAATAGCGGACGATGACATCGAACACCACTACTGAACGGGCATGCCCGATATGGCATGAGTCATATACCGTGGGGCCGCAGACATACATGCGCACCTTGCCCGGTTCAATGGTTTCAAACACCTGTTTCTTTTTTTTCAACGTATTATAAATACGGATCGTCATAATTGTCCTCAATATTTCCTAATTGTTAAAGGCCACGAAATGAACCGGCAAAATTTGAACAAATTGGGGATCAAGGGGTGTTATATAAAAAAATAAGCCATTTAATGGTTTGGCCTTTTTATATTGCACCAAATCGAGGTGATAAAAAAACTCACTCTATCAGGGCCATACTCATTGCGCCGATCCCCTCCCCCCGACCAAACATTCCCAGTCCTTCCGTGGTTGTGGCTTTAATATTGACCCTTTCCAACTCTATTCCCATTGCCCGTGCAAGATTTTGTTCCATGGCCCGGCGGTATTTAAAAAATTTTGGCGCTTCTGCAAAAATAGTACAGTCCACGTTTTGAATACGATACCCTTTTTCACTAAGCATACGACGCACACGACCCAGCAGTCTGATGCTCTTCATGTCCTTAAATTCAGGAGAACTGTCCGGAAAATGAGTGCCGATATCATCCAGGCCCGCGGCACCCAACAGTGCATCACACACGGAATGAACAAGGACATCGGCATCTGAATGCCCCAGCAATCCCCTTTCAAAGGGAATCGTTACACCACCGACAACCAGCTTGCGTCCCTTTACCAGTCTGTGAACATCATATCCGTTTCCTATACGCATAATTGTGAATGTACTCTTTTCCTCAAACTCACCCTCGTACCGCCGCACTGAAAAACATCGTATCCATCCAGGATCGGCTGCAATTATAAAAAAAGCAAATCAAATCCGCAGCAGCATCCGTCACCGGTTTAAAATTTTTTTAAAAAAAGACACAGATTTTTTACCGGATTTTTCAGGATGCGGTTTTTCGGCCGTAATATTGTCCCCGGCCGTGACAGGCGAGGAAGGCTCACGGGGTGCGGATTCGACAATTTCCGCCAGACGCCCGTCCCCTAAAAAACGAAATTCAGGACCTCCGCTAAGAAGGGTCAGACGGTCTTGCGGGTTAAGGGGTGCCTGGGAGGATATGGCCTGGTTGTTAACCAGAATAGATTGCCTGCCGGTGAGATCTTTTATCCAGTACTGTTCCCGGCTGTAAAATATCTGAGCATGCTGATGCGCAATTCCCGGATATGCCATGGTAAAATCACAGTCAGGGCCTTTCCCGATGGTAACAGGGACCTGTTTGAAGTCCCTCAGGGTTGGGCCGTATTGAATCACCAGGGGAACCCGCATTGTTTCAACACGGGCGTCGGGAACCGGGGCGGGTGATGCGGTTTGGGACGGCTGTGCTTGAGCATGGGGTGCAATGTCCGCTTTTTCTGTTGACGCCGCTGAAACGGTTGAATAAAAGTCCGGTGAATCACCTTTGATCGATTTGGTTAAAAAGCTGACCTTGGGACCGCCTTCGGCAAATATTAAAACATCACCATCTTTTAAATATGCTTCCTGGACACGTTTGCCGTTCAAGTAAGTGCCGTTGGAACTTTGATCGACCAGTTTAAAGCGGTTTCCTTCCCGGGTAATTGTTGCGTGCCGGCGGGAAATGACGGTTACATCCACAGGAAACACCACATCACAGGAAGGATGGCGGCCAATGGATATCGATGGATTGAGAAACTCCTGGATTTCGCCTTTTAACGGTCCCTGGATATGAATCAACTGAATAGCAATGACAGGTATTTGTTTCATATTTAATACGTCTCTGAATTACAATCCATCAGGAAATGGCGCTCGCAAAGGCCGGCAATTACGTGCTGTTAATTCCATGATGAACCATTGTATTTTTGCCGGTAATCTCGACTTTTAGCCTCCGGTCGGCTGTCTTGCAATTAAATTATTTGGAATTTAACGGTTCTGTCAAGTGAATAATCAATAGATGATAGGATACCGGGCTTTTAACTGTGAAAAGAATGAGAAATACCTCGGAACAACCCAACGTATCGGGGCAGATGAACCCAATCGATGATTTGGGTTATTATCCCGGATCTACACGATAACCAGGGCCCGAAAACCCTACAAAATTAAAAATTTAATTGATATTACAATATGTCTGGTCTATTATAGTCGATGTCGATTATTTTTATTCAAGAAAGATGGCACCTGGTTTTGAATAATTATATTCATTATGCAGAGATCATGTGTTGACATCTGTCAATCCATGACCGGGGACTTCTGGACGGTGGCAAAAGGCGCTTTTCTGAACAACTAATTTCAGTTAGTATCCGTTCAGAAATGATCTTTTGGCCCAAGCCCAGCCTTCGACGGAAAAAATAATCCTCGGCATATCAAACATAGGCCCGTGGTTATTTTTTTGCATGCCTTGATTTTGAATAAAAACCCCTATTTTTTGATAACCAATAGTTATCAAACTTTTGCAAACGCAGGATTGAATATGGCCCAAATCGAATATTCCGGCAAGACCGATATCGGACTTAAGCGGAAAAATAACGAGGATAGTATGATCATCAATCCCGATCTAGGATTTTGTCTGGTTGCCGATGGCATGGGTGGTGCTGCTGCCGGGGATCTTGCCAGCCAGATATTTGCCCTGACTTCGAATTCAACCTTTGCCGACTATAAAGGACAATCCGAAAAAGAAACGATCGAAAAAATTCAAAAATCTTTTTATCTTTCAAATCAAAAAATCCTTGAGCATGTAGAAGAAAATCCCCTTCACAAAGGCATGGGGTGTACGGCTGAACTGCTTGCTTTTTTTAATGAAGGATTTGTGATAGGCCACATAGGTGACAGCCGAACCTACCGGTTCAGCTCCGGAAAACTGGAACAACTGACAATCGATCATTCTTTTGTACAGGACCAGCTCGACCATGGCCTTATAACGCCTGAAGAGGCCAGGAACCATCATTTGCGAAATCTTATTCTGAGGGCAGTTGGTATAAAAGAGAATATTTCGCTTGATCTTTTACGCGGCAAAGTTTCCCCTGGGGACCTGTTCCTTTTATGCTCGGACGGGCTCACTGACATGGTGGAGGACCTGCGCATTGAAGAAATTCTGGCCAAAGAGGATGCTATTGCCTACAAAAATGAACAACTCATTGAGACAGCCAAGTCTTCCGGCGGCAAAGACAATATTACCGTGGTACTGGCCCGGATAAAACCTGAGTGAACCGTTTAGAGCCATACCATCCTTATCATTCTATTTTCCATGAATCCGCTTATGAAAAGCAACCCCAGGCAAATAATGGGAAAAAAAATATTATACGCATTCCTATGCATCATTATTACCGGTTCAACCGTTTTTGCCGGCGCTGATGCGGATAAAAAAATCTATCCTTTACCCATGTCCGAACTGATCGATGTGCTTGAGCACTGGTTTACCCGGTCGGATTTTGAGGTACGCCGCCATCTGATCAGGCCGGGCAACACAACGGTGTATGCCGAACGCCGGAATGAAACATGGCAGATCAATCTACAAAGGCATTCACCGCTCGCCACACAGGTCAAGGGCATCTGCCGGCTGAACAGCAAACCGGATAAGCCCCGGCTGAATATTTTGTGGCGTTTTCTTGATAACTATTTTAAAATTCCAGATACGATTCCAAATACAACCGCTAAAAATTTAACTCAGGTAATTCCAACTGCCGTACTCGGCCGAATTGACGCAGTAGTCTGCATAAACAGCCACAATGGTGAATATGACAATCAGTTCTCCGGTTTTGTGATCGATCCGGAAGGGTTGATCCTCTGTACGGCCCACGGCCTTGATGCAGATGAAATGGTGACGGTGGTATACTATGACGGACGGATTCTGGACGGCCGGCCCCTGAAAATTGACAAAGAAAAAGATATTGCCCTGTATAAAGTCAATGCCCATCAGGAACCGTTTATATCATTTGAAAACGGGCGTGAGCTTCTTGGAATGGGAGAAAGGCTGTTTGCGGTGGGATGCCCGAACAATCTGAGAGGAACTGTTTTTACAGGTATCATCAACGCGCCTCCCAGACGGGTGGGTGATTTGCCGCTTTGGCAGGTCAACATGGAGATTCATCCGGGAAGCAGCGGAAGCCCGGTCTTTGACGGTCGGGGAAACCTGGCAGGCATGGTCAAGGGACGTTACCGGGGCACAGATTCGCTGGGATTTTTAATACCCCTTGAGACCATTCTTTATTTCTTAAACGGACAATAAGATATGAAATACGGGCGTTACGAAATTATCAAAGAACTGGGACGCGGTGCCATGGGTGTTGTTTATAAGGCTCATGATCCCCGTATAGATCGTCTTGTCGCGCTGAAAGTACTGCGCCCGGACCGGGTAACCAGCCAGGATTTTGTGCTGAGGTTTCTGAAAGAAGCCAAAGCCATCGGTCGTCTCAGCCACACCAATATCGTTACGGTTTATGATGTGGGACAGGACCACGAAACGATTTATATCGCCATGGAGTTCCTGGAAGGCCGTCCGCTGGATGAGGTGGTTCGGGAAAAACCATTACCGGCTCGGGAAGTGATAAACATTGGACTTCAAGTGGCTAAGGCCCTTGATTATGCCCATGCCCGGGGAATCATTCATCGTGACATCAAGCCCTCCAATATCATTATAAACGATAAAGGACGGATAAAAATTACCGACTTCGGCATTGCCCGTATCGAAGATCCCGAAGCAACCAAACAAACTCAGGCCGGAGAAATTCTGGGTACCCCCGTATATATGTCGCCGGAACAGGTCATGGGAGAAACCGTTGACGGACGATCCGATCTGTATTCGCTGGGAATTATCCTTTACCAGTTGACCACCGGTCGTCGGCCCTTTTCCGGAGAAAATATAGCGGTTATTTTCAGGGCCATCACTCAGGACATACCACCCGAGCCGCAAACAGCAAATGGTGACCTGCCCCCGGCCTTTGCAGCGCTGATTATGAAAAGTATGGCAAAAGAGCCTGAAAAACGGTTTCAAAACGGCAGGCAAATGGCCGATGGACTTGAACGCTGCATAGAAAGTAAACATGCCACCGAGGTTTTACAGTCCAACCGACCCGAAAAAAAAAGACACCTGCTCTGGGTGGGGCTGATTCTTCTGGTAATGGCTGCCGGAGGTGGCTTTTATTATCTGAAAACAAGGCAGCCAACCCAGGTACCACCATCGATGAAAACATCTCCTGTAAAACAGACACCTATAAAAACGTCATCCAAAAGCGAACCCGCTGCTTCAGCGCCGATAGAAACCATAGAAACCAGTGAAATACCACCGATTGAAATCCAGGCGGAAACAAAGACCGATGAAGAAAAAGCAACTGCTCCCGCCTCTGA
>CAZFXX010000016.1:0-3572 GCA_964522985.1 uncultured Desulfobacteraceae bacterium | reverse complement strand
ACGGTCAAAAAAAAGAAGGTGTATGCCCTTTTGAAAATCGATTCCGTGCCCACCAGTGCTCAGGTCTTTATTAATGATGCCTTCAAAGGAAAAACGCCGGTCAATCTCAGTCTACCCCTTGGGAAGCATGAAGTACTGGTCACTTTGCGCGGTTATTATGAATGGGAGGCAAGCGTCGACCTGGACCGCTCCGGTGAAACACCACTGTATGTTCGCCTGGTGGCTGAGGAGTAAGCGTCTGCTATGAAACATATTGATATACCAACAAAAGGAGACATTGCTATGCGAATTATACTTAAATTGATGATTTTGACGACCGTGGTGATAACGGTAGGCCTGGCATGCATGGGCATGGGCTATGCCGGACTTGCCGCCGGTGATCCGGCGCCAGGTTTCAAATTGAATGATATCAATGGCCGAAGCTATGATTTGGCCGTTATCAAAGACCAGCCCATGGTGATCCTCTATTTTTTTGACGTGGCGTCCCGTTCAAGCCAGGAAGGCCTGCTGAACCTCGACAGCCTGGCTAAAAAATATGAAGATGCGGATCTCATGGTATGGGCCATTGCCGTTTCATCTCGGGAAAAAATAGCCCGTTTTGTGTCACGTACCCGGCCTGTTTTCCCGGTGCTGCTGGATAAGGGGACAGTCAGTGATCTTTATCATGCCCGACAGGTGCTGCCCACCGTATGTATTCTCGGACCTGGCCAGAAAATGCTGGATTATTTTCAAGGCGGGGGCAAGACCACGGAAATCATGCTGGTCAGACTGGCGGAAAGGAAACTTCAGCATAAACAGCCTATGATGGCCAAAGTTATCAGTGAACAAGTGGTAAAAAATGACCCCGGAAACGTCACTGCAAAGAGCGTCAAAGGGTACGCCGAATTAAAACAGGGTGACCTGGACGCTGCCGAAAAAACGTTTACGGGACTCTCCAAGGGAAAGGGAAAGGGGGAAATACTGGGCAAGGAAGGCCTGACGTCTGTATATGCGCAAAAAGGAGAAACCGAAAAAGCCTTGAAGACAGCAAAGGAAGTTGAAAAAAAGGGGGCCAATCGCGCCCATGTGCATGTGGTCAAGGGAGACCTGCTTTACAGCCAGAATCGCAAAAAAGAAGCTGAGGCTGAATACAATAAAGCCATTGGCAAAAAAACCGCCGAGCCCTACCAGCAGGCAGCGGCATATAATCAGCTTGGTCGAATATATGCATCCCGGGGAGACTATAAAAAATCCCGCGAGCTCTATGATCAGGCAGTGGAGATTGATCCTTATTATATTGAAGCGACTTCCAACAAAGGCATCACATATGAAAAAGAGGGCCGCTGGGACAAGGCTCTGGAACTGTATCAACAGGTCCAGACCATCAACAAAGACGACACTTTTTCAGCAGTTCTGGCCCGAAAAGCGCAGGATATGCTCCTGCTTCAAAAAGATACGGCCCGTAAAGAACGGATCGATAAATTTGTCAAAGAACTAGCCCAGCGATACCGCGAAAAACGTTATAAAACCGATGACAACGAGGATGCCTGGACGTCACGGCCCATGGTTCTCAGTTTTGTCGATTTTCAAGAAAAGGGCGGCCTGGCTGCACGCGACGGTTTTTCCACCGTACTGACGACCCAATTGGCTGAGCAACTCAATGCCTCCGGAAGGATTCAAGTAGTGGAAAGGACCCTCATTAAAAATCTTCTGGAAGAGTTGAACCTTGGCACTTCAGAACTGGCCGACCCGGCCACCACCCTGCGTCTTGGCAAAGTGTTGGCCGCTAAAATTATGGGCACAGGGTCGCTTTATTATCTGCCGGGTGGCCCGTTATTAAGCCTGCGTCTTATCGATACCGAAACCTCGGCCATCCCCAAAGTGGTTAACCGTCAGTTCGGCTCAGGGGTTTCTTTCGAAAGAGAAGTGCACCGCCTCAATCGTGAAATTTTAATGACCATCATGCTGCACTATCCCCTGCAGGGGTATGTGGTTCAGGTCAATGGTGCCCATGTACTGATCAACCTGGGTTCTAACCAGGGCGTGGTTCAGGGTACCCATTTTGACATCATAGAAGAAAAGGCCCCCATAGAATTTAAAGGCAAAATCCTAAAGGCTTCATCTAAGCCGATTGCCCGGCTTGAAGTCTATAAGGTGGATGATGATTTCAGCTATGCCATGCTGAGTAATCAACGGCGCCCCATCAAGAGCGAAGATAAAATAGTGGAAAAAATAGACGACATGATGAGTATGGAGACCAGCAATGCAGTTCAATAAAAGAGTTTATATCCTCATCCTGTTGTCTGCATTTATTATGTCCTGCGCAACCCATTCCAACCTCCCTGAAAACGGGAAAATTGTGGCGGTCTGGAATCTGGACAATCTTAGTTTTCAACCGAGTGTCTGGCCGGATCTGGGAGAACTTCTCGGCAGTAAAGTAGCGGAATATATCGCAAGCAACACAGGATATACTGTTGTTGAACGCCAGAAACTCGTTGAGGTGCTGGCGGAACTGAATCTGGCGACATCGGTACTGACAGACCCGGCCACCCGTCTTAAAATCGGACGTCTGGCCGGAGCGAAAATGATGATTTTCGGCGGATACCAGGTCGTGGGCGGCAGCATGCGCATCGATCTGCGCCTGGTGGACGTGGCCACGTCAGCTATTGTTGCTGCGGCCACTGAAACGGTTGAGACCGCGGATTTGAATGCCTGGCTTCGGGCGGCCACGACCGCGGCTGAGGGCCTTTTCAATCAAAAACAATAGGGATCGTGCCTGTCTAAAACCGGCTGCTCAACGTAAATGCCATGGAAAAACCGTTATATGTCAAATTATCATCCGGATGGGACCAGCTTTTGTCGTCCCGGATATGAAATCCATTAAGATCAAAAAGTGCCCTGCAACAGTTACCAAGCTTGTACTCCATCCCGAAACCGGCGTTTAATTTATTGCGACTGCCGACATGATAGCCGCTACCGGGCTCATAATCATTTTCATCTATTAACAGATAACTTACGGAAGGTTTCAACAAGATTTGGTCGGAAAGACGATAGGCCACCCGGAAACCGGAGGTCCATTCATCGCCGTGGCTGTTTCTGTCTTCTGTAGCCAGACCGGAAGAATCCATGAACTTGCTTTTGGATCTTAAAATTGTCTTCAGGTCCAGATCAAAAGTCCATTTTTGCCCCTCAGACAGTTTCGAGCCTCCGGATGAAAGCATCCCGGGACTTTATCGGGTCAATTTTACCCACAAAAAACAGCGAGGAGCCATAAAAAAGTTATGTCCACGCAGGAAATATTGAATATCAAAGTAAAAAATCACTTAATTTAAGGCTGAATATTTTTTCTGCTTAAAGCTCATATCTCACTACTTTTATATAAAATTTGAGCCGTTTTTATTATTTACCCCTAACACAGCTTGACATTGACTAAAAAATATAATAATTTTATCAAACATTTGGCCTTCACTATCGCAACCTATCACGACCTGAGAGACTGGGGATTCATCTCACAAAACAGATCTGCTTATTTGCTTTATCGTTCAATCAGGCAATTTTTTGGGACTTTTGGATTACACCGCTATTTTATAATT
>CAZFXX010000015.1:0-23921 GCA_964522985.1 uncultured Desulfobacteraceae bacterium | reverse complement strand
GAAGCGACAATAAAGATTATGAGCCTGTTTACCTGAGCCAGAATGAGATGGACAACTTCCGTATTATAGGAAAAGTGATGTGGGTATCAAGGGATATACGATAAGGGATAAAAATCGGCACAGAATTTTTGATCATATGCCGAAAATTAAAAGGAAATGGGGTCACCCATTAAAGGGCTGGTCAAGTAAAAAAACACCTCTCCATGCAAAATAATAGAACTTTTTTCGCTTGATCTTTAAATGCTCCAATCAGCACGTTGTTGCTTTGTCTTCCATCTGCACCCGCTATTTCTTTTTTTGCCACAACCATGGATATGATTAATCAGCTTGTGGCTGCAAAAACAGATCACACCTTGCTGGAAAAGCTGCAATATTATCAATCACAGGATATTTTAGTATATGATGCAGCAGTTCCCGCTTATCATCTTACCAATTATTGATACCATAAACGGTTTTTAAGTTTTGACTTTCGGCCACGTCTTTTCTTTTAGGATCAAACTGCAGCAAAGAAGGGGTCTTGAGAGATCGCTGCCACCTCGCAGCCCCATTTGCACAAAAGCATTTCCGGATCATTTTTTTCAAGCGGTTGTATCTGTCGCATTCATGATTTTTTTCAATATATACGGAAGAATGCCGCCGTTTTCAAAGTAATCTACATCGACTGCGGTATCGAGCCTTGCGGCGGCTTCAAATTCGATAAAATTGCCGTCTTTTTTAACGGCCTTTACCTGTAAAACTTTTCTTGGTTTCATGTCTTCAATTCCGCTGATGAAAAAGGACTCCGACCCATCCAATCCAAGGCCTTCCCAACTTTCATTTTCTTTAAATACCAGGGGTAATACGCCCATTCCTACAAGGTTGCTTCTGTGAATACGTTCAAGCGACTGAACAATCACAGCGCTTATTCCTAAAAGACCTGTTCCTTTAGCGGCCCAGTCCCTCGATGAACCGGTTCCGTATTCCTTTCCCCCCATCACGATCAAGGCGATGCCTTGATCCATATATGACATGGCCGCATCATAGACATAAATCTTTTCGCGACCCGGAAACTTTATTGTAAAACTGCCCTCTTTGGGCGACACAAGTTTATTTTTTATCCTTATGTTGCCAAACGTACCCCGTATCATGATCTCATGATTACCTCTCCGGGAGCCGTATGAGTTAAAATTTTCCTTGTCAATGCCGTGATTAATCAGGTATCTGCCCGCAGGATAATCTTGGGGAATAGCGCCGGCCGGTGATATGTGATCGGTCGTAACGGTATCCCCCAGCATCAGAAGTGCATGGCCGTTCTTTAAATCGGAAGGTTTTTTCAGCCCGGGGGTAAAGTTGTCAAAATAGGGCGGTTTTCTGATATATGTGGAACGTGTATCCCAGGCAAATGTCGTACTTTTCGTAACGCCAAGATGCTCCCACAGTCGATTACCGTCAAAAATTTTCGCATATTCCTTTTGATAAAATTCCGGTTTCACATGATTTTTTACAAGTATTTCAATCTCCTCTGATGACGGCCATAAATCATTAAGATAGACCGGCTCACCCTTTTTATCAAACGAGACCGGCTCTTTAGTTAAATCAATATCAATTCTTCCGGCCATGGCAAAAGCAATCACCAGCATGGGAGAAGCCAGGTAGTTCGCCTTGATACGCTGATGTATTCTTGCCTCAAAATTTCTGTTACCCGACAGAACAGAGGCAACCGTCAGATCGTTATCAACGATGATTTTTTCAATTTCAGGATGGAGCGGTCCGCTGTTTCCGATGCAGGTCGTGCATCCAAAACCCGCCACATGGAATCCGAGCGCTTCAAGGTACACCATGAGATTGGCGTCAATCAGATAGTCTTCAACGACGCGGGATCCGGGAGCAAAGGAAGTTTTTACTGCAGGATTTATTTTTATTCCCTTTTTAACGGCTTTTTTTGCCAGAAGACCAGCACCCAGCATGGCATGTGGGTTGGATGTGTTTGTGCAGGATGTAATAGCGGCGATCACGATACTGCCGTCACCAAGATTCACGGTTTTTTCGCCGAGACTAACCGTATATGTTTTGGCACTCACAGGTTTGCAGGTTTTGGACCGTATGGCCTGGCAGCCGGATTCATCAAAAAATTGAGACATCGGAATCACATCCTCACCCGCATCATATTCACATCCGATGATGCCGGCAAAACTCTTTTTTACAACATCCAGGCAAAGCCTTTCCTGGGGTTTTGCCGGCCCGGCAATCGATGGTGTGACTACTGAAAGATCCAGTTCAATGACCTTTGTATATTCCGGTGTTTCCTTTCCCGTATAAAACAAACCCGTCGCTTTTGTATAGCGCCGTATGATTTCCGCCTGTTCTTCCCGGTTTGTCATGTTCAGGTATTCGATTGTTTTTTCATCCACCGGGAAAAAACCTATGGTTGCACCGTATTCCGGCGCCATATTGGCAATTGTCGCCCTGTCCGGTACATTGAGCATCTCCATACCCGGACCGAAAAACTCCACAAATTTTTCAACCACATTAAGCTTTCTTAAACGCTCGGTTATGGTAAGCACCAGGTCTGTGGCGGTTATGCCAGGGCCCAGGCTTCCGGTCATTTTTACGCCTATTACTTCAGGAATAGACATGTAATACGGCTGACCCAGCATCACGGCTTCAGCTTCTATTCCGCCCACGCCCCAGCCAAGGACACCCAGCCCGTTTATCATGGTCGTGTGGGAATCGGTGCCCACCACCGTATCCGGATACGCCAGCGTTTTTTGCCCGTTTCTATCGGTGGTGATCACCTGCCCGAGATATTCAAGATTCACCTGATGGCATATCCCTGAACCCGGGGGAACCACCCTGAAATTATCGAAACTCTGCTGTGCCCATTTCAGCAGGCTGTATCTTTCTTTGTTTCTTGAAAATTCTTTTTCCATATTTTTAGACAATGCATCCGGTGTCCCTGAATAATCGATTTGCACTGAATGATCGATTATCAGATCGACCGGAACCAGGGGATTTATTGCACTTGGATCGCCACCCAGATCTTTTACGGCGTCCCGCATAGCTGCCAGATCAACGACTGCAGGAACGCCGGTAAAATCCTGCATTAAAACGCGGGCGGGATGATACGGTATCTCGACAGGGTTTTCATAGGTTCGTTTCCACCCGGCAATATTTTTTAAATCCTCCCATTGGACGATTTGCCCGTCCAGTTTCCGTAAAAGGTTTTCCACCAGAATTCTTATGGAAAAAGGAAGTCGACCGATATCGGCTATTTTTTTTCCCTCGAGCATGGTTATATCTGAAACCGTGTAATCGATTCCCCGGATTTTAATCTGCCTTATAAAGTTTTTTCGATTCATGATGGTCTCCGCTCAGGTTAATTGTTTGTATTATATGCAGCCGGGATATAGCTACTTCCATGTAGTCTCTTAATTCCAAACGTTTTTACAGAATTCCGGATCCGCATATTCGTTGACCGCCGCGCCGAATTCAAAATGCCAGAACCGGTCTTTGGTCCGGCGGCCATGTGTGCGAAGCCCCAAATTCCAGGCCGGTACCCTCTTTATGGGGTTATCCGCGCATCCAGGCATGATATCGGGTAATCCAGGCAAGCAGTTTTTCGGGTGCGTGCGCCTTTTTCCATGCGCCGGCCGCATATTTATTTGCTTCGGCCAGTGTGGGATAGATATGAATCGCCCCCATGATTTTATTCAGCCCAAGGTTGTTTTTCATGGCCAGCACATATTCGGCGATAAGATCACCCGCGTGAGCCCCCACAATGGTAACACCCAGAATTTTATCTGTTCCCGGTTTTGTCAATATCCTCACGAGACCATGGGCCTCGCTGTCGGCAATGGCACGGTCTAAATCATCAATACCATAATCGGTGACTTCGTAAGGGATGTTTTTTTCTTTGGATTCCTGGATATTGAGACCCACCCGCGCAACCTCAGGGTCGGTAAAGGTGGCCCATGGAATGACGCGGTAATCCACGGCAAAACGTTTGATCCTGCCGAACAGCGCATTGACGGCAGCATACCAGGACTGGTGGGCAGCCGTGTGGGTAAACTGGTAAGGCCCGGCCACGTCGCCACTGCAATAAATATTGGGATAATTGGTTTGCAACAGTCCGTTGGTCTCTATGGTTCCGTTGGGCCGCAGCATTACAGCCAGTTCTTCCAGGCCGAATCCCCGGGCATTGGCTGCCCGTCCAACGGCCACAAGAATTTCATCGAATTCGATTTCTAGCTCGCCGGTATCATTCTCACAGATCAAAATTTTGCGATCTTTGTCTGCCCGGATTTCTTTGGCTTTGTGTCCGGTGAGAACGCGAACCCCTTCCGTCTCAAATTTTTTGTGAATTATTTCAGAAACGTCTTCATCCTCCCGGAGCATGATGCGCGGCATCATTTCCACCTGGGTGACCTCAGAACCCAACCGGGCAAAGGCCTGGGTCAGTTCACAACCAATGGGACCGCCGCCCAGAACCACCAGCCGTGAGGGCAGGGTGCGCATCTTCCAGACATTGTCCGAGGTCAGGTATTTGACTTGATCCAGCCCTGGAATGGGCGGGACAAACGGCCGGGCACCGCTGGCCACGACGATATTTTTAGTGGTCAGGATTCGGCCATTTACGGCAACGGTAAAAGGGGATGTAATCCTGGCCTCGCCCTGAATCACCTCAACACCCAGTTCAGTGTATCGTTCGACACTGTCGTGGGGTTCAACTTTCCGGATAACACCCTGGACCCGCTCCATGACATCGGCAAAATTATAGTCCATGGTCGTGGACTGAAAACCGAATTCTTTGGACCGTTTGGCATAAGCCAGCATTTTTGCCGATCGGATCAAGGCCTTGCTCGGTATACAGCCGGTATTGAGACAGTCACCCCCCATCCTGTGTTTTTCGATAAGTGCCACCTTTGCTTTTAGGGCGGCGCCGATATAGGATGCCACAAGGCCTGCCGAGCCGCCGCCAATGACCACCATGTTGTAATCAAATTTTTCAGGTTTCGGCCATTTTGCATAGATGCGCCGTCCTTTGATTACAGAGACAAATGCCTTTGCTATTAAAGGGAATATGCCCAGCAGTATAAAAGAGAAAAGCAGTGCCGGAGACAAAATATCTCCAAGTGACTCGATTTTAGCCAGCTGGGTCCCGGCATTTACATACACCAGGGTCCCGGGCAGCATTCCCAGTTGGCTGACGATGTAGAAAACAACGGTGCGTATGGAGGTCAATCCCATGACCAGGTTAATGACAAAAAACGGAAACAAAGGTACCAGTCGAAGGGTAAACAGATAAAACGCGCCATCTTTTTGAACCCCCTCGTTGACGGCCCTTAATTTTTCACCGAATTTACGTTGAATGCTTTCCCTGAGGAGAAAACGGGAAACAAGAAACGCCAGTGTCGCACCAATGGAGGATGCGAAACTGACAACAACAGTACCTGTGCCCAATCCGAAAAGGGCGCCCCCGGCGAGGGTCATTACCGCGGCCCCGGGCAGAGAAAGCGCTGCCATGCCCACATAGACAATAAAATAGAGAAGCAGGGTCATCCCCATATGGCGTTCATAAAACCGCTCAAACGTTAGTTGATGTTCTTTCAAATTTTCCAGCGTAAACAACTGCTCCAGATCAAGCATAAAAAAGGAAACAGCCAGGACGATCAGGACAATAATGAGAAGCAGTTTGGATTTGTTGTTTTTCATTGTAGAACCTCTTGTCTGAATCGCTTAATGGTAATCAGCGCAATTTTTGATGATCAAATTTTTGATTCAGCATATTTTGAAAAGCGCTGTTTCTATATTCGCAAAATTTTCTTCCTTTTGGTTAATTCGTCGATCAATTTAGAAAATCCTTACAATTTGAGAATGTTTTTTTTGTGGGAGGGCCGCCTTTTTTGCGCGCCATGATCATTGATGCTGCTTTGAATAGCCTTCGCTATACCGTCGATGGTTTTTTATCCCGGCTTATTTCGTTCAAGGGCCGGATCAGAGGGATGAATTTGCGATTGGCCGTGGGAAAGGGGTATGCGTCAATGGCTTTCATCTTGATCCATTTGTGGGCGACCGGCCCGTTGCAGCGGACCCGCCCGCCGGTCCAGCGGCAGATAAAGACGTCCATCTGGATTTTAAAATGGGTATAGGCGTGTTTGATGCAAGCCAGGTGTGCAATAATTTCAACCGTCAGGTTGACCTCCTCCTGAATTTCCCGAAGGCACGCAGCTTCCGGCGTTTCATCGGTCTCGATCCGACCCCCGGGAAATTCCCACAGACCGCCGAGAAGGCCTTTGGGCGGTCTGTGGGTAATCAGCACCCGGTCCTTCTTGTATATGACTCCCACGGCAACTGGATATTCAGGTACCGGTTTTTGCTTTATGCGTCTGGGGTAAAGCCCGGTGGTGCTCGTGCCAAAGGCCTGGCAAAAAAAATTAACCGGACATTGTCTGCATTTCGGCTGGCGCGGGGTGCAGACCAGAGCGCCCAGTTCCATCATGGCCTGATTAAAGATGCCTGGATCAGGGGCATACAACAGGCGGTCGGCGTCCTTTTGAAAAATTTTGTGAGATGAAGCCTGGTTGGCTGGTGCATCCAGTCTTTTAATCCGGGCGATGACGCGTTTTACATTCCCATCAACCACCGCATAGGCCTGGTCAAAAGCCATGCTTAAAACCGCCGCCGCGATATATTCACCGACACCGGGCAACGCGCGGAACCGATCGTATTCCGCCGGTATTTTACCCTGATATTCAGTCGTCACCCGTCGGACCGCCTGGTGAAGGTTGCGGGCCCTGGCGTAATAGCCCAATCCTTCCCATGCCTTGAGCACCGATTGACGGTCGGCTTTGGCCAGGGCGCCTATATCAGGGAACCGGTTTATAAACCGTTGATAATAATCAATTACCGTGGCCACCTGGGTTTGCTGGAGCATGACCTCGGAAACCCAGATGCAATAGGGTTCGCGCGTCTTACGCCAGGGCAGGCGACGCTGGTTCTGACGGTACCAGCCTATCAGGTGTTGTTGAAACCGGGAAATGGTGGGGGCGGTCATTTCATCACCATCAATTCCTGCTTCTGGATGAACATCCATTAGAAGGGCCAGAAGCTGTTGTCATGCCAGATGGTCTCGGTGATCTCCCGGTCAATTTCAGCCAGTTCCTCAAGGTGTCTTGTCTCCCATTGGGCCAGCCACTTGTAGAGCTTTTTTTCTTCAGCATTGCTGGTTTCCGCAGCCCGCTTTGAATAAAGATCAATGGCCCGCTGCTCCATGCCCATGGCAGCAGATACGGCGGCGGCTTCAAAACCGGCGGCGGCCGTATTTTGAAAGGCATGGGGCAGCACCCTGGCCACCTCTGCAACCGCTACCTCACCAAGGGCCTGGGGTACAAACGCTCCATTTTTCTTAAATGCTGAATATTGTTCCGACAGAAGTTCGATGTGCTGGTTCTCTTCGTGGGCCATTTGTTTAAAAAAATCACCCATCTCTTTATTTTGAGCCTCAGCGGCGGCTTTATGGTAAAAGGCCTTACCGCGAATCTCCAGTAAAAGTGCCGTTTTTAATATTTCCAATACGTCAGATTGCATCATAGCTCCCCCTTCAATTTATAGTGGTGGTTGCCGTTATCCCCTGGTCATCCTCAAATGGCCGGTTTTACAGGTTTTCAGGATGCTTGACATCCGAGCCCACATGTCTAATGGTATTTAAGTATATCATTTTTTGGCACTTTTCATGATAGATCAAAAATAGTTTACATTTTTTTACTTTATATCTTAGCAGTGAAATTGGAAATTGGAAATTAAAAAACAGAAACATGTAAATACGTTACCCAATTTCTAATTTTAAATTTCGGTATTTTGAATTCGATAAAAAACAAATATCTTTCAAAAAAAAGTGTCAATCGGCAAATGGAAGATGCCCATTATTTTATAGAAACAGGGAGATAAAAGCATGGAAAACAATACCTCCGGCCCCAGTCCTGTATCGCCCTTCAGCATCCGGAACGTTCGTTTGTTTATCCTGTTCCGGATCTGTTTTAATTCGCGGTTTTATTATCCCGTGTTTGCGATTCTGTTTTTGGATTTCGGGCTGACCATATCCCAGTTTGTCCTCCTCAACGCGGTCTGGGCCGCCACCATTGTAATGGCCGAGGTACCCTCCGGAGCGCTGGCCGATGTCATCGGTCGCAAACGTCTGGTGGTGAGCGCAGGCGCAATCATGGTTGTTGAAGTTATCTTGCTCTGCTTTGCCCCCCGGGGGAATACGGATCTCCTGTTTGCCGTACTGCTGGTCAACCGGATACTGAGCGGTATTGCCGAGGCCGCGGCCAGCGGTGCAGATGAAGCCCTGGCCTATGATGCCCTTAAGCTAGAGGGCGATGAAAAAGACTGGGGCCGGGTTCTGGAAGTGCAGATGCGGACCCGGGCCATCGGCTATATCCTGGCCACAATTATCGGTGCAGCTGTTTATGACCCGGCATTGGTGCAGTCACTGGCCGATCTTCTGGGGATAAAGGTGACTTTCACCCAGGCTCTCACCCTTCGTTTTCCCCTTTTTCTGACCTTGATTATGGCAATTATGACCCTGGTGGTCACCCTGGGGATGCGCGAAACAGCCGGCCCTCAGGTCCTGCCGGAATGCACAGTTAAATCCTGTACCACCTCCATCGGAGAGGCGTTGCACCTTACCCTGCAGGCCGGGGGCTGGATTCTGAAAACCCCCTTTGCGCTTGTCGTGATTGCCGTTGGTCTGCTGTTTGACGGAATGATCCGTATGGTCATCACCCTTTCCAGCGAGTATTATCGGTTGATTGACCTGCCTGAAGCATCTTTCGGCCTTATCGGTGCGGCGGTTTCAGGTCTGGGCATTTTTATCCCCCGGCTGGCGCTTAAAATGACCCGTGGTCACACGCCGACCTTCAATTTTACCGTAATGGCGGGTCTGGCCCTGACCGGACTGGCGGGTATGACTTTTTTTTGGCCTGTTATCGGACTGATCCCGGCCATGATCCTGTCCAGCGCCATGTACCTGACCACTTTTTTCACCAGCCATTACCTGAATCAAATGGCCGATTCCAGCCAGCGGGCTACTGTTCTCAGCTTCAAGGGGCTGTCGTTTAATCTGTCTTACGGGCTCCTGGGCATCCTTTATTCTCTGCTGCTGGCCCTGCTCAGACGCCACCCGGCCGGGACAGTTCCAGCAGCTGGCGGCGAACTGTTTGAAAATTTAATTTTCATCCGGTCTTTTGCCTGGTTTCCCCGGGCTTTTTTGCTGGGCCTGGCAGTGCTGGTGGTGTTTTCCTGGTGGCAGTTTAAAAAATCGGGCACTGCCAAAGTCGATGGAAAATTGTAATCCATCATCCTTTACCTGATACCTGCCAACCAGTATTCATTCCCCGGCTTTTTTATCCAGGTCTTGCATAAGGGCGGTAATACGCCCATGGGCATTGAGCCCGTCTATCCATTCTACCGGAATCGCAGTGGTGCCGCCGGCAGCCCCCAGCACCATGCCCGCCAGCATCCCCCTGGCCGCAGAATCACCCCCGGCCATCACATTTTCCACCAGTGCTCGCCGGAAGTCTTGTTCGTATTTGGCGATGAGATGGATGGTTCCCGGAAGGGCTGCTTCAATGCTGCACATCTGGCCGAATTGGGCAACTGTCTGCCGGGTATCTCCGGATTTACTGTCCAGCCCCGCCGTCACCAGGGCCTTGATCGGGCTGTTTTGAAATTTTTTGGCAAGCACTGCGGACATGGCCTCAAAAGGCCTCTGGTTGTTTAACACCCGGTCAGCCGTCAGGGCCAGAAACGATGCAGCATCCATTACCGTGGCATGGTTATGAGACAATGCTGTCTGGTCACGGACGGTCTGGGCCAGGGCCGCAGAATCATGTCGGCAGGCATAGACTATCGGCGCCATCCTGGCTGCTCCGCCAAGTTCGTCCGAGGAAGATCCGCAGGCCTGAAGGTTTTTTCCCACTTGCATATTTTTTAGGGTGTCCTGGGTGGCATGATCAAGGTAGCCCGGGTAAGATTGGAAAAATGATTGCCAGGTTCGCGCAAAATGTGCAGGATCAAATTCACCGCAATTGGCGATTGATTCCAGGAGCACCAGCGCCTGATCCCCGTAGTGGGTAAAGTCCCCCCCCTTTTTCCCGGCATGGTGGGAGGTCAGGGGGTCGTAATACCCATCCACTGTGCCGAATTTTTTATCGATCACGCGGGTATTGTAAACCCAGTGGGCTCCCAGTGCCAGCGCATCGCCCGCAAAGGAACCCAGCAACATGGCGGTTAATTTGTCTTTCATTGTGGCCTCTCTGTCATTAAGTGGTTTCAGGATTCAAGGTTTAAGGTCCAATCTGCAAGCTTCGAGTTTCAAATTTCAATTTTTTTAGTCAACCTTCCGGCAGTGTTTAATGGCACGGCTCAATGTGCGCATATGCGCTTTTTCCGCCTGGGCAATATCTATAAAAGTGTTTTTCACAAGGGGATATTCTGCTCGTTCGGCCATGGCTCCATAAAGATCAAAGGCGGCAAATTCGATGGACAGGCCGATTTCGATGATGTTAAGGCACACATCTCCGGGCATGTCCAAAAAACGGGCGGTCAGATCATCAAAGGTTTCGCCCCCCTCAAGTATCTCTCCCTTGAGTCCGGCATAAAGTGTTTCAAACGGCGCCGTTGTTTCGCCGGCATCGGCCAGGTGACGGTAAATAATACGGGCATGAGCTTCTTCAGCTTTGGACAGCCTGGTTAGAGTGGGCTGCAAGGCCCTGGGTGCCAACGATTTTAAAAAACAGGCATAGAACCGGTAGGCCCCCTTTTCAAGGTCCATGGCCGTCAGCAGGAGTTCGGAAAGCACTGCCGTTGCATCAAACACTTGAACCCGGGGAAAATCGGCCAGAGTCTTTCCGTCCCAGGCCAGGATGCCACCGGTGAGGTGGGCCACGGTTTTGCGGGTAACTTCCCCTTCAATGGCCAGGGTCGAGGCATAGGTGGACCGGCCACCGCTGTGACAGTAAAAGATCAGGTGCTGATCTTTGGGTAACTCATAGAGCCGGGTCTCCAGTTCCGGCAGGGGCATAAGCAGGGCTCCGGGAATGTGAGCAGACGCATACTCATCCGGTTGCCGAACATCCACAAGCCGATAACTCGACTCTGTGTGACTGTCCATAAACCGCCTGAGCATCTCAGGGGTTAGGTTTTGAAATTCTACGGGTGCCATAAATCCTCCTTGGTTTTTTTGCTTGAACAGTTATAACAGCAGGAATCGGGCCAATTCGCGGGTGTTGGCCCGATGAAAGAAGGAAGCGGGCAACGCTGCTCCAACAGCAGACTTTATTTGAGTGGCAACTGCCGTGCCGCGTGCATGTGACGACATCAAATTGTCCTGTGAGACAGGTATGTATCAAATTAAATTCAAGACAGATTTCTCTTTCACGACAAACCTTGATCAAATTGAACCTTGGCCATTAAATGGTTGTGGTTAAATCTGGAGAAATCAAAAAATTCGTCTTTGGGTTTTATTTCGAAATTTGATTGTGAGTCGCTTTGAGACACGATGAAAATGGCCAGAAAGGCAAGTGCACCAAGGAACATGGAACTTTTCAATGGTTTCACATTTCCGCCTTTTGTTTTATCAAGTAATTATATTTGTTCTATCAGACAGGCCGCAATGTTTTTTTGTGAAGGTATTCTCATATTACATAAACCGTTATTTGGTAATGCTGATTTTTTTGTCCTGCAAATACGTTATTATTGACTTTTCGTTCAACCACTACATATAAAGATTTGAAAGAATTTTGGAAACGGTTCGGTTTTGAATGGCCTGTGAAAGATCTTTTCCCGCTACAAGCAGCGCTTGACGGGTGGCTCAACATACGAATTGTATGATCGGCAAGAGAAACTGTTATGAAAGTTGTTATCTTTGGAGATTTTTCAGAAAAAACCCGGCATCGGATACTGGCTGTCTTCCCGGACGTTTGGGAAATCATCGTAAGCAGAAAACAGGATTTGCCGTTGGCGGTAAAGGATGCAGATGTCATCATTCCTGAAAACATGATTGTTGACGCCGATTTGCTGGCCTGTGCCGAAAAGCTGAAACTGGTTCAGACCGGTGCGGGATATGATAATGTCGATATCGGGGCCTGCACCCAAAAAAGAGTATGGGTGGCCAATGGTGCCGGCGTCAATGCGCAGACGGTTGCCGAGCATGTGATGGGATTTTTGCTCTGCCGGACTCGAAATTTTTTTCTTCTTGACGGAAAAATGCGGGCAGGAAAGGATGACGTCGGTTACTCGGGGGGCGAACTTTGCGAAAAAACCCTGGGGATTTTGGGACTGGGAAACATTGGAAGGGCGGTGGCCCGTCTTGCCCATGCCCTGCAGATGAAAATTCTGGCCTATCATTATCGGTCGGTCGAAGCGCCTGATTTTATTCATATGACGGATTTGCAGATCCTGCTCAGGCAATCCGATTTCATTAGTCTGCACATTGCATTAAATGCCCGCACACGGCACCTGATCGGCGCCGGAGAGCTGGCCCTGATGAAAAAAGACGCGTTTTTGATCAACACGGCCCGGGAGGCGGTCATTGACGAATCAGCGCTGACGGTGGCTCTGGCGGCAGGAACCATTGGCGGCGCCGGGCTTGATGTGTTTGAAACAGAACCGCTGTCTGCAGACAGCCCCCTTCGCAGGCTGGATAACGTGATTTTGACCCCGCATACAGCCGGTGCCCCGGACGGATTCAAATTTCACAGACGCCGTTTTGTATTTTTTAGGGAAAATATTCAGCGGATAGCAAAAGGCCTGGTACCCGTCAATGCGTTGAACCAAAAAGTGTGTAAGTAATGAAAAATATATCAGCAGCCATAACCGGCATCGAGTGCTCAGTGCCTGAGTATATTCTGACGAATCAAGAGCTGGAAACAATGGTTAACACCAGTGACGAGTGGATCGTTACCCGAACCGGGATAAGAGAAAGACGGATTCTGAAAGGCAAAGGTCTCGGCACCTCGGATATGGCCAGTGACGCCGTCAGAAAATTACTTTCCAAAACCGGCACCTCTGCTGATGAGATTGATCTGTTGATTTGTGCGACGGTAACACCGGACATGCTGTTCCCGGCAACGGCCAATATTATCAGTGATAAAGCCGGGATCAAAAATGCCTTTAGTTTTGATATAAATGCGGCCTGCTCAGGATTTCTTTACGCTCTGGCCACAGCCGAGAAATATGTAAAATGCGGAACGGGTAAAAAAGTGGTGGTGGTTGGCGCCGATAAAATGTCGTCAATTGTCGATTACACCGACCGTAAAAACTGCATTCTTTTTGGTGATGCAGCAGGTGCCGTTCTGGTTGAACCCACTACCGAAGGACTGGGGATACAGGATATTATTTTGAAATCGGATGGCGCCGGCCGTTCTTATCTGCAGCAGAAAGCCGGCGGATCCATCAAACCGGCTTCCCACGAAACCGTTGATGCCGGTGAACATTATATCTATCAGGAAGGGCAGGCTGTTTTCAAGTTTGCGGTTAAACATATGGCCGATGTATCGGCTGAGATAATGGAGAAAAACGGCCTGACTTCACACGATATCGCCTGGCTGGTGCCACACCAGGCAAACCTCCGGATTATCGAGGCCACAGCAAAGCGAATAGGCCTTGAAAAAGAAAAGGTAATGATAAATATTCACCGTTACGGCAACACAACCAATGGAACGATTCCCCTTTGTTTATGGGAGTGGGAAAAACAATTAAAGAAAGGCGACAACATTGTGTTAGCCGCCTTTGGAGGTGGTTTTACCTGGGGTAGTATTTATCTGAAATGGGCTTATGATTCTAAGTAGTGTCCATTTTTAAATGGAGACAAAGTCGTGGCCAGCCTTTTTGTATGCATAATTTTTTATTGGTTTCCTGCCCTCCCATTTGTTCCCTGACTAAAGTATTTTTTAAATCAGCGCCTAATCCCACAGGCTTTGTAATGTATGAGGCGAGCCGGTCATTGTCCAGAACTCACCGCGAATGTATCGGGCGCCTTTGTCAAGGCTTGAAAGCGTTTCCATATCCGCATCGGGCAGATCAATGAACAGCGATTTGAAATTTTCAGCCAACCGGCCCGGGTTCACTGATTTGGGTATGACGGCGGTGTGCCGTTTCATGGCCCACCTGATCAATACCTGGGCAGGGGTATATCCGTTTTTTTCGGCAATTTCCAATATGACCGGATTGTCAAGCAGTCGTTCTTCATCTTTATTTTTTAGCGCAGGCGGCCGGTCATTGGAACCTAAGGGCGCATAAGCCGTCAGCAGGATATTGTTTGCTTTGCAATATCTGAGCATATCATTTTGCTGTAGGAAGGGATGGAGTTCAATTTGATTCAACTCCGGCTTGATGACGGCGCCTTTCATCAGCTCGTCCAGTTTTCCCATGCTGAAATTGGACACCCCGATATGTTTTGTCGATCCTTTTTCGATACAGGATTCCAGTGCTTCCCATGTTTCGGACAGGGGCAGTTCATCCGGGCTGAAAAAATCAGCGGTCTGTTTGGGATACGTTACTTCCGGTTTTATGGGTACCGGCCAGTGAATCAGGTATAAATCAAGATGATCAAGACAAAGATCGTTCAGTGTATTTTGTAATGCCTTGGGGACACGGTCCCTCTGGTGGGCATTGTTCCAGAGTTTTGATGTGATCCACATCTCTTTTCTCGTGATTTCGCCGACCGTAATTGAGTCCGTTAAAGCCTGCCCGATCTCTTTTTCATTCCCATAGATGGCTGCACAGTCAATGTGCCGGTATCCTATTTTGATGGCTTCCCTGACCGCGTTGTATATTTCCCCCGGTTTGGATTTCCAGGTCCCAAGGCCTACGATTGGCATTTTGTCATTATTTTTAAATTTTAAACTTTCCATCAGGGGGTCCTTTTATCGGATTTGCAGGCTTTATTTAAACCCTGCCTTTAATGCTGGTTTATCCTTTTTAACCGATCACGATTCATTCGATTATTTAAAATACCGCTGCCATGGGAAAAAAACAATATGTAATTGGTGTTTTCCCGAACCCCTGTCGGATGTCCTCTTTATGTAATTCAGCAAAAAATGCCTGCTTCCGGATTTCGGCAGCAGCATTCTTTTTTTCTGTAAGATAGCTCGGAAATAGATGGTAATGTCGTAAAACTTCACTCACTTGATCCAGTAAGCGATATTCTGGATTTGGTTTGAATTTTATCTTGCCTTCGATCTCTTTATTCCATTATATAATCAAACAGAATTTTTTTTAACCTTAAAAAACCACGTTCTTTAGGGCGTGGTCATGTATGGAAGGCTATGCCAAAAATGGCTCAAATGTTACCACCTTTCATGAATTGTGCCCAATTTCTCAGAAAGGAGTAGTAAATGAGCCGATTCGGGGCGTTTTACTCAATGAACAATGGCAGAATTTAGCATTGAGCATCATCAATTACGGGATTTCTCCATCATTAGCGGGATGCACATGCTGCAGGGCAATCCCTATGGATTTATACTGGATATCACCATCATTGTTTCAGGAAATATCAAAGGCGTCATCCTCCAGCATGCCCCATTCAGGGAATTCTATGATACAATGGAAAAACTGGGATGCCGGATACCGGATATAGTTAATGATTTCCAGACCCTTAGACAAAAGCGCGGGTCGACGCACAGGTATGCCCCGTACCGAAAGATGCCCCTGGCGAATAAGCAAAATCAAATGGGTGAATATCGCCCTGCCCGATGCCTACTTCTCATCACTTGCGCTTTTGTTCCCTGAATCTGAACCTGCCCAAGATCAGCCGACTCGAGCAGACCGCATCCGTATGTTACGTGGGTTGATGTCGCCTGGACCAGTGGAACCTTTCAGGGTCGCATGGATTAATCCCGTTGTTGAATTAATTGTAATTAACTTTCCTGTGGTTTTTCTTTGAAATAAATTTTTTTCGTTTTATCCAATTGTTTTAATAATATTATTTATTTTATCGAATTAATTCAATATCCTGAAATTATAGGTGGTTAGATTATTTGAATTAATGAAATTTAAAAAAACGAACAAATAATACTTGACAAATAATAGCAAATAAATATAATTCATATTATAATGGGAATACAGGAAAGAAAAAAGCGAGAAAAAGAGATACGGTGCCAGCAGATCATAATTGCCGCCCAAAAAATATTTTCTTCCAAGGGTTTTAACAAAACAACCATGGAAGATATTGCCAAAAAGGCTGAATTAAGTCCTGGTACGCTTTACCTGTATTTTAAAAATAAAGATGAGCTGTTTGCCTCGCTTTCCATGAGAATTCTGCGTTATCTACTAATTCGAATCGATAATTTGGATTTGAAAGCGGAATTGATTTCAAAGCGGCCCATGGAAATCCTCAAGGACGTCTTTCTTGATGTCTACAAATTCGATCCCCTTATTCTCGTCAACATGTTTCATCTTCAGTCCAGTGAAACCCTCAGCAATCTCAGCCCTCAACTGCTTTCCGATATCCGCAATCTATCAAACAGCGCACTGACCGCCATTGCCCAAATTTTCGATGAAGGGATACAAAAAGGCAAATATATAGATAGAAATCCTTTTGTTATGGCCAATATTATATGGGGCATGTTTTCCGGTATTGTGCTCTGGGAGGAAAACAAAAAATCGATTCGAAAACGAGGGGGTCATCTGGAACAAACTCTGGAAACGGCTTTTTTGATTTTTGATCGTGGTATAAAAAAAAGAACCTCTTCATCCAACTAGCCTATTGCAAGCGATGAAAACATCGTATATTGCATTCATGACCGATGCGGTAATGCAATACTGGCAGGAGTATGGCCGAATTATATTTTTTTTAATAAAAGGAGGGATGGCAAGAACGCATAAATCTGACAACCACAGGAATTATGGCAGGCTGTCCATCAAAAAAACCGGTGGTTTCAGACTGGGACTGTACGGCTCAAATCCAATATAAAGCAAAAAAAGGGGGGAGGGGGGGGGTAGTGAATGACAGAAAAACAAGTAGTAGAAACATCAGAGGCTCAAATCGCCGTACACTGGCAGGAAGAGGAATATTTCTATCCGTCTACCAAGTTCATTGCCCAAGCCAATATGGCCGACGAAGGTGTCTATGAACGTTTTAGCCTGGATAATTTCCCCAACTGCTTTAAAGAGTATGCAGATCTCCTGGATTGGTATGAATATTGGGACACAATCCTTGATACAAGTGATGCACCCTGTTTTAAATGGTTCAAAGGCGGCAAAATCAATGCCAGCTATAATTGTGTTGACCGGCACCTTGCCAAAAATAAAAACAAGACGGCCATCCATTTTGTCCCGGAACTGGAAGCGGAAAAGGTAGAACATATAACCTATCAGGAACTCTATGTCCGGGTCAACGAGATGGCGGCCCTGCTGCAGGATTATTGCGGCCTGAAAGCCGGAGACAGAGTGACCCTTCATCTGCCCATGGTGCCCGAGCTTCCGATTACCATGCTGGCCTGTGCTCGACTGGGGGTTATTCATTCCCAGGTATTCGGTGGCTTTAGTGGAAAAGCCTGTGCCGACCGGATTGAGGACTCAGGAAGTAAATTTTTGATTACCATAGATTCCTATTATCGGGGCGGTAAACTTCTCGATCACAAGCAAAAAGGAAATATCGCCGCCGAACAAGCGGAAAGCATGGGGCAGAAACTGGATAAAATTTTGGTCTGGCAGCGCTATCCGGGGAAATATTCAGCGGCCACCCCCATGGTGGAAGGACGCGACTATTTTGTCAATGATCTGCTGAAAAATTATTACGGAAAACGGATCGATCCTGTCCCCATGCCGGCCGAGGCACCGCTTTTTCTTATGTACACCAGCGGAACCACCGGTAAGCCCAAGGGTGCCCAGCATAGCACAGGTGGTTATCTGGCCTATGTAACCGGCACCTCAAAATATGTTCAGGACATCCATCCCGAGGATGTATACTGGTGTATGGCCGATATCGGATGGATTACAGGCCACTCCTATATTGTCTACGGCCCTCTGGCCCTGTGCGCTTCCAGCGTTATCTATGAAGGCATCCCCAACTATCCCGATCCGGGACGGCCATGGCGGATCGCCCAGGACCTGGATGTTAACATCTTTCACACGGCACCCACAGCCATTCGTGCGTTGAGAAAAATTGGTCCGGACGAACCCAAGAAATACAACTACCACTTCAAGCACATGACCACCGTGGGCGAACCCATCGAACCCGAAGTATGGCGCTGGTATCAAAAAGAGGTCGGTAAGGGTGAAGCCGTCATTGTCGATACATGGTGGCAGACCGAGAACGGCGGTTTTTTGTGCAGTACCTTGCCGGCGCTCAGGCCCATGAAGCCGGGTAGCGCCGGTCCCGGCGTACCCGGTATCCATCCGATTATTTATGATGATGAGGGCAAGGAGCTTGCTCCGGGATCGGGCATAGCCGGTAATATCTGTATTCAAAACCCGTGGCCGGGCATGTTTCAGACCATATGGGGAGATCGTGACCGGTTTGTCGACACCTATTTTACAAGGTACTGCAAGAATCCGGACAGCAAGGACTGGCGGGACTGGCCTTATTTAACCGGAGATGCCGCGGTCAACGCCCCGGATGGGTATTATCGGATACTGGGACGGATCGATGATGTGATCAATGTCTCCGGTCACCGTTTGGGTACCAAGGAACTCGAATCCGCGGCCCTGGTCGTTCTCGAGGTTGCCGAAGCGGCTGTGGTGCCGGTAAAAGATGAAATTAAAGGTGTGGTGCCGGATATGTATGTAGCCCTGAAACCGGGTTTTAATGCCTCTGATGAACTCACTCAAAAAATTACCGCCACCCTGGTCAAGGAGATCGGCCCCATTGCCAAACCGCGCAAGGTCTGGATCGTACCGGATATGCCCAAGACACGCTCAGGCAAGATCATGCGCCGGATACTGGCCGCCATTTCCAATGACGGGGACCTAGGCGACACCATGACCCTTGCCAATCCCGAAATCGTGGAGGCGATCCAGAAAATAGCCAAAGGGTAATGCCCGGCAACAACAGTTGCGATTACCCCAAAAAGTCCCGGGAGAGCGGCCAAGTACCTCCTTTCGGGACAAAAAAATCGGCATTGTTAATTTAATATAGTCGATAGCCCGCCGTTTCATTTAAGCCTCAACAGTATGACGAAATATCGAAGCATTTTTTGGCTTTTACTGTAGCATTTCATCTTCCTTTCTGAGCCTTGCAAGAAAGTGGCGAAACAGACTATTGTAGCCTTCAACTGTATATGTTTCCGCTTTCGATTGTATGTGCATTTCGCTTGGAACAAAATGCTCGTAAGGTTTCCAAAAATCGGCCGATAGAACGAAAACCCAATCCTTTCCTTGTATAATACCATCTTTCACGCATTTTTCAGAACTACATTTTGGGCAAATAGCCATGAGACCGCCTATGGTGCGTTGAAATCTTCTCAATAACATAACTATATTAAATTAACGATGCCGAACAGACCATTCTCAGGGAAATATTCAAACGCACGGAAAAATTCTAGGCCAAATTAAGCTTTGATTTTATTGGGATAAATTGATAAACAGGCATTAACACATAAACCTTCCCCGCCTAAAATATTACACATTTCCTTAAAATAAAGAAGGTTGGGTCAATTTATATAATTAAAAACTTGAACATTTCGTACTTGCTGCTCATGATCGAGTTTTAAAATTTCATGTCATCGGGCGGAATCTATTTACTTTCAATAATCGAGCAAAACAGACCAATGCAATTAAAACAAATTTTTATTGACCGCCAGATCGCAACATCGCCCCTGGTAACAGCACTTTGCTCTCGTCTGAACAATACACCGCGTGTAATAATAGATGACATTCAGGAAGTGTTCAAGTCGGTTTCCAGTGCCCATGATCCTGTCCGGAGAGGAAAAGAAGTACTGGTCCTGACCCGTAACCGGGGAGGATTTATTCGCCGGTGTCCCGGAACCCGCAGCTACACCTGTTGCAATTACATGATCCTGCATATCGGAACATTCTGCACCATGGACTGTTCCTATTGTATCTTACAGAGCTACTTTCACCCGCCGGTTTTGCAGTATTTTGTGAATCATGATGATATGATTAATGAACTCGATCTTTCATTCATGGAAAAAAAGTTTCGAAGGATCGGAACCGGCGAGTTTACCGATTCCATGATCTGGGAGAACTCGACCCGTCTGTCCGATATCCTGGTCCCGAAATTTGCCGGACAAAACCATATGTTGCTGGAGCTTAAAACAAAAACGATTGCCGTTAAAAGATTAAAAACACTCAACCATAACCGCAAAACCGTTATGTCCTGGTCTTTAAATACGGAAAGGATCATCCGTACCGAGGAAAGACATACCGCGCCGCTTTCCGCACGGCTCAGGGCTGCTGCCGAGTGTGAATCATGGGGGTATCCGCTGGCATTTCATTTTGACCCTATGGTTCTTTACGATGGTTGTGAAGAGGAGTATCGCCAGGTTGTCCGGCGGCTTTTCGAGCATGTCGACCCTGATAATATTGTATGGATCAGTCTCGGAACGTTCCGGTTTATACCGTCCTTGAAAACCACTATCCAGAAACGGTTTACAGATTCCAGAATCGTTTATGGTGAATTCATAAGCGGCCTTGACGCAAAAATGCGGTATTTTAAACCGCTTCGTATTGATCTGTGCCGCAAAATGGCCTCCTGGATAAAAGATATCGCACCGGATGTAATTGTTTATTTCTGTATGGAAGACGATGAGGTCTGGCAGAAAGCATTGGGCTTTGTGCCGAAAGAAAAGGGCGGATTGCCGAAAATCCTCGATGACAGTGCGATAAAGCATTGCGGGCTTTTATAACAGATCATGTGTGGTTTCAGTATATATGATCCATGGTTTACTTTACTATGCCGATTTGCATGAAAAAAATAACCACGGGTTTCTTTGTGGTCCTTATTTTTATATGTTCCGGAGAAATGGGATTTGCCCAGGATCGGCACGCAGTGCGGTGGGTAATCGATGGAGACACCCTTGTTTTGGAAGATGGCCGCAATGTGCGTTATATCGGCATAAACGCTCCTGAAATTGCCCATAAAGATGAAAAGGCGGAACCGTTCGGGAACTTTGCATTTCGGATAAATAAAAAACTGGTGCAGGGGAAAAAAATTCGTCTGGAAACCGATTATGAGATGCACGATCGTTACGGTCGCCAACTGGCCTATGTGTTTCTTGAAGACGGTACTTTCGTAAATGAGTCCCTTGTGCGAAAAGGCGCGGCATACTGTCTGCCGATCAATCCGAATCACAAATATGATGATATATTGCTGAGGGCACAGCATCGGGCAATGGACCACGCTAGGGGAATCTGGCAAAACTGGCAGAAAAAACCGGAAAGACTGCTGGGCAATAAAAATTCCAGAAAATTTCATCGTCTGGCTTGTCCATTCGGCAAAAAAATCAAAAATCGTAACAGGGTTTATTTTTCAAACAGATGGGAGGCTTTTAAGGCGGGTTTCGCACCTGGTAAAAAATGCATAAAACAATTCAGGGATTGAACCTGGGTTGCAGTTTCAATCCCTGAATATTAAAAACGGAACCATTTACAAAACGGTGAAATTAGACGCTGAAAATTGGTCTCCATGCTTTCGCAAACCGATTTAATCTCATCCAATTTCAAGTTTCAAATTTCTATCAACTATTCCTGACTTTTCTTGACCTCTTCCACAATTTTCTCGGCAAGCTGACCCGGCACTTCGTCATAATGTGAAAATTTCATGGAATACATTCCACGGCCGCCGGTCATGGAGTTAAGGTCCGGCGCATATGTCAAAAACTCGGACATGGGCACATTGGCCTTGATGACCTGATTTTTGCCGACATTATCCATACCCAGAACCCGTCCGCGACGACCGTTCAGGTCACCCATGATATCTCCCATATAATCATCCGGGGTGGTGACGGTTACTTCCATGATCGGTTCTAAAAGAACCGGTTTGGCTTCCAATGCAGCTTTCTTGAACGCCAGCGACCCGGCAATCTTGAATGCCATTTCCGAAGAATCTACCGCATGAAATGAACCGTAATCCAGTGTCACTCTAAAATCAACACATTCGAAACCTGCCAGCACGCCTTTGACTCTGGCTTCCTGAATTCCTTTTTCAACGGCCGGAATGTATGTCTTGGGAATGACGCCGCCGACAATCGCATCAACAAATTCAAATCCTCTGCCCCTCGGCAGGGGTTCTATTTGGATCCAGCAGTCCCCGTACTGGCCGTGGCCCCCGGACTGTTTTTTATGTTTACCCTGGACCCGCACTTTCTTTTTGATGGTTTCCTTATAAGGCACCTTGGGCGTATTGAGCAATACTTCCACATTGAATTTACGTTTCATTTTCTCAACGATGGTTTCAATGTGTATCTGTCCCATACCGGAAAGCAGAATCTCTTTGGTTTCCGCGTTACGTTCCAATTTCAAGGCCGGGTCCTCTTCCAGCAGTTTGGTAAGAGAAAGGTAAATTTTATCTTCATCACCCTTTGATTTTGATTCAAGAGCAAATGAAATAAGGGTGGGAAGGGGTTTAGCGCACGGGTATTTGATTTTAGCGCTTTCATCGCAGATGGTGTCGCCGGTGGTGGTTTCCTTGAGTTTTGCTATGGCCACAATCGATCCGGGGCCAGCGCCCTGAGCCGCCGGTTTCTGCTCCTTGCCGGCAATGGTCAGCAATTGATTGTAGCGTTCCTTTGTTTCTTTGCTGGTATTATAAAAATTTCCATCGGAACCGATGGTGCCGGAAACTATCCTGAATATGGAGAGCCGGCCGGCATAGGGATCGGCAACGGTTTTGAAAACAAATCCGGAAAAAGGGGCGTCCGGATCAGGCATTCGTTCGATTTTACTATCATTGTCCGGATCAATACCGATTTTGGCACCCCGATCGACAGGTGAAGGCAATCCGTTGACAAAAAAGTCCATGAGCAGATCAATACCGATATCCTTGATTGCAGATCCGCAAAGCACCGGCACAAATGTCCGGGAGAGTATTCCGTTTCGTAGGGCTGCCCTGATCTCATCGTTGGTCAGGGATTCCCCCTCAAGATATTTTTCAATCAGTTCATCATCTGTTTCGGCAATATTTTCAATCAGGGTTTCATGCTCGCTTTCGACCAAATCCTGCATATCGGCCGGAATTTCTGAAACAGTCGCCTTTCCATCGGCATAGGTATAGGCTTTCATGCTGATCAGATCCACAACACCTTTAAATTCATCTTCCTTTCCGATTGGAAGCTGCAGAATTATCGGCTTAGGGTCGAAACAATTGCAGGCATCTTTGAATGTACGGTCAAAATCAGCCCGTTCACGGTCCAGTTTATTTATAAAAATAATGCAGGGCATATTAAATTCACGGACAAACTCCCAAGCTTGCTCGGTCTGAACTTTGACGCCGTCCACGGCATCAATAACGACGACAGCACCGTCGGCAGCCTGCATGCAGAATTTGGTATCGGTAAAAAAATTCTGGTCTCCAGGCGTATCGATAATGTTCACAAGATGTTTATTCCATTGGAATTGATGAAACCCTGTGCTTACGCTGGACGTCCGTTTTAATTCTTCCGGTTCAAAGTCCATGGCTGTATTTCCATCTTCGACCCGCCCTATGCGATTAATAACGCCACTTTTGAAAAGCATTATTTCAGATAGTGAAGTTTTTCCGGCCCCACCGTGGGAAACAAGGGCGATATTTCTTAATTTTTCTACCCGTTCACTCATTTAAGCTCCTCTCTGCATTGGATTTAAAAACAATTTTTATATATGTTTGTTATCGAAAAAGCAAGTTAATTTTCCATGCTAAGTAATGGTTCATTTGTTTCAAAATCTACTGATCATTCAACAATTCCCGCTAATCACCTTGTCAATTATTTTTTGCCATATAT